>NZ_JAPDFT010000002.1:300000-586421 GCF_025949665.1 Chryseobacterium viscerum
TCAGTAAGGATAGGAAGGTCCCAGTTCATGAATTTATGTAAACCACCCGCATCCTGCATCGTCTCCATTCCCGGGCGAAGGTAAAGGTGGTAAGTATTTCCCAGAATAATCTGAGCTTTAATGTCTTCTTTTAATTCTCTCTGATGAACTGTTTTCACACTTGCTACAGTTCCCACAGGCATAAAAATAGGAGTTTGAATCTTCCCGTGATCTGTGGTAATCTCCCCTGCTCTTGCTTTTCCTTCAGAGGTTTTTTCTATATTAAAAAATTTCATCTCTCTACTTTTTTAATTCACCTTGTTATCAGTGATTTCTTATAGGTTAGAAACTTTGGTAATGTTTTTACCTTACCAAAGGTATTACAGCTCCGTTTTGTTTCAGTTTATCCTTTACGTATTTATCTGCTTTCGGATCTTTTTTCAGCAATATTTCCTGTGCATCATTGGCGATCCCATCCATTTCTTCTTTGATAACGTAATACTTGAAGCTTTCTACAAAGTCATCAGACTTTACTTTATGTGACTTCAGAACGGCTCTAGTACCGGCTTCCATATTTTTATCAGGATATACATAGATTGCCTGATCATTGATTGCAAGATCTGCAATAATCTCTGCCATTACGCCTTTATCGACCAGATTTTTAGGCTTATCAATATAATCGCTGCACGAAAACATGCCCAGCAAAACGAAAATAAAGATCAGCTTTTTCATCAGTTTATTTTTATAATTTTTAATAGTCTGATGGAACTTCGCATATACATATTCCTTTGTCTGAAGAGAACTGTTCATGCTTTGTTTCATAGTCTATTGATGATTGATTTCCACTTTAAGTTTAACACTCCAAAAACTGCTTCATGAATAATACCGCCATTCATTTTACTTTCTCCTAAAATTCTATTGGTAAATATAATAGGAACTTCTACAATTCTGAAGCCTTTTTTAAATGCTCTGAATTTCATTTCTATCTGAAACCCGTAACCTTTCAGTCTTACATTATCCAATCCTATTTCTTCCAATACATTTCTTGAAAAACAGACAAATCCCGCTGTAGTATCATGAATCGGAAGTCCCAATACGAACCTTACATATTTTGATGCAAAATAAGACAGCAACACTCTTCCCATTGGCCAGTTCACCACATTCACTCCTTTTGAGTAACGGGAACCTATGGCCATATCGGCATTCCTGCATGCTTCAAACAATTTCGGCAGGTCATTGGGATTATGAGAAAAATCGGCATCCATCTCAAAAATATAATCATATTTATTTTTGATAGCCCACTTAAATCCATGAATATATGCCTTTCCCAACCCATCTTTCACATGTCTTATTGACAGGTGCAGATAATGCGGATATTTCTTCTGCAATTCTTTTACAACTTCTGCTGTTCCATCCGGAGAAGTATCATCCACAACCAGGATATGAAAGTCATCTTCCAATGCAAAAACCGCGGAAATAATATTTTCAATATTTTCCTTTTCGTTGTATGTGGGGATAATGACGAGTTTTTTCATTTCAGTTTGCAAAGATAGTTTATTTAACCTTTTTATTTTATACAAAATAATCTATAATTTTGCAAAAATATTTCTCAGGGATTAAGCGGATGAAACAGAAACTTTTATTCAACAGATCTGAACAATACGTAAAATCGATGAGAGCAAATATTTTAACTACGGATACATGAAACAGGTGACAGGAAAATCTATGCCGGATTGTGCTATCAGAAGTTAAATAATAAATAATAAAAACTTAAATTTTGCCATCATCACAACACTTCATCAATCACGTAAGAATACCTGAAAATAATGATTGGGTAATCTTTATTCTAGTGGGCTGTATATTTTTATATGTTTTTATGATGAACGTCATAGAAAGGGATGCCAGTCTCAAAGATTTTCTGCTTCAAAAGTATTTTGATGCCAGTAACAACCTTCCCAGCTGGATTATCACTTCATGTGTGACGACGCTCACCTTATCTGTTTTAATTTCGCAGTACATTCCTATTGTACCGAAATATATTGCCGATCTTCAGCTTTTGGGGTATCAGCTTAATAAATTCGGGTATACTTTGCTGGCTGTACTGTTTTTTTATTTAGTAAAATCAACATTCGGTTTTTTATTTTATCAAAGTATAGGGGACGGAAAAAAATGGCCTATTTTTTATTTTACCTCCACAAAATTTTATTTCATTCTTACATTTTTGCTAATAATTCTTTGTGTAGCCCATTATTACTTCCCTATAGACAGAAATAAAATGTTCTTGTATTATTTGTGTTTCTTTTCTTTTGTATTCATTTTCAAAGTTTTTTTCTACTTATTTCACAAGAACAAGATTCTTCCCGAAAAATGGTATTATAAATTTTTGTATATTTGCACCCTCCAAATCGCACCATTATTATTGCTTTGGAAGTTGTTATTTTTTTAATAAATGTCAATGATGAGAATAAAGTCTATATTGGTTTCTCAACCAGCGCCTAGTGAGTCTTCTCCATATTTGGATATAGCGAAGAAGGAAAAAATAAAGATTGATTTCCGTCCATTTATCCACGTCGAAGGGGTTGACAATAAAGAGCTCAGAACACAGAAAATAGATCTGACGCAGTATACCGGTATTATTTTTACCAGTAAAAATGCGATTGATCATTACTTCAGACTTGCGGAAGAACTTCGTTTTGCCGTTCCGGATACAATGAGATATATCTGCCAGTCGGAAGCAATTGCCAACTACCTTCAAAAGCATATTGTGTACAGAAAAAGAAAAATCAGCTTTGGGGAGAAAAACTTCTCAGACCTGCTTCCTCTTTTCAAAAAATTCCCAACTGAAAAATATCTGTTACCATCTTCAGATGTTTTGAGCCCGGATATTGTGAAAACCATGGATGCCTCTAATGCAGACTGGACAAGAGCAATCATGTACCGTACCGTATGCAGCGACCTTACAGATATCAACATTAAAGATTATGATATGTTGATCTTCTTTAGCCCGCAAGGAATTAAATCTCTACAACAAAACTTCCCAGACTTCAAGCAGGATGAAACCAAGATCGGCGTTTTCGGAAACACGACTTTGGCTGCTGCAGAAGAAGCAGGATTACAAGTAGACCTTATGGCCCCTACGAAAGAAACACCTTCTATGACGATGGCTTTAGAAAAATATATTAAAGCGCTTCATAAATAATTTAGTATAAAATAAATACAGCCATCTTTTCTTCATTGAAAAGATGGCTTTTTATTTTAAAACTGGTTAAAATACTACACATTAAAACCTGTAAATCAAATAGTTACATGATATTTTTTTTCTTGATGGATTGAAATTTTCATTACATTTAAGAAAAAAAAATATGAAAAAATTATTATCCTATTTACTCTTTTTTACCATTGTATTTGTAAATGCCCAGAATGATAACTGTTCGGGAGCAATACCGCTAACGGTAGGCACAGACTTTACTTCTGGAGCGCTCACCTCTACAAATTTAAATGCTACTACTGACGGCTCTTTACCTACATGCAGTTCAGACGCGGCTGATAATGTATGGTTTACGGTAATTGTACCACAGAGCGGAAATCTCAAAATAAAAACAGGACAAGCCTCCGGTTCATTATTTGATGATTCAGTACTTACTGTTTACAGTGGCAATTGTGGTACTTTAACCGAAATTGAATGTAATGATAATGATGGCAGCTCTAGCTTTTCGTCAATATCATTATCCGGTCAGACTCCTGGAACTACCTTATATATAAGTGTCTGGAAATATGATTCCAATACTGACAATGGAGAATTCCAGATTTCAGCCTATGATCCCCTTCCTCCTGCCAATGATAACTGTGCACAGGCAATACCATTAACAGCAGGAACAGATTTCGCTTCAGGAGCCATCACTTCAAGCAACGCAGAAGCAACAACAGATAGCTCTCTGCCATCCTGTGATCCGGATGCTATTGATAATGTCTGGTTTACAGCAGTGGTACCACAGAGCGGAAATCTAAAGATAGAAGCACGGGAAGCTTCAGGCTCTTCATTTTATAATCCTGTACTTACCGTTTATGGAGGGACTTGCGGCTCACTAACAGAAATTAGCTGTAGTGATGATATTAATTCCCCGATCTCATTAACCGGACAAACTCCAGGCACCACCTTGCATATAAGTGTCTGGAAATATGACTCTTACTCAAACAATGGAGAATTCCAGATTTCAGCCTATGATCCTATTCCTCCCGCTAATGATAACTGCGCACAGGCAATACCATTAACAGTAGGAACTGATTTTGCTTCAGGAGCCATCACTTCAAGCAATGCAGAAGCAACTACTGACGGCTCTCTGCCATCATGTGGTCCAGATGCTGTTGACAATGTCTGGTTTACAGTAGTGGTACCACAGAGCGGAAATCTAAAAATAGAAGCACAGGAAGCTTCAGGCTCTTCGTTTTATGACCCTATACTTACCGTTTACGGAGGAACTTGCGGTTCACTAACAGAAATTAGCTGTAGTGATAATATTAATTCCCCAATCGTATTAACCGGACAGACTCCAGGCACCACCCTGCATATAAGTGTCTGGAAGTATGACTCTTCCTCAAACAATGGAGAATTCCAGATTTCAGCCTATGATCCTATTCCTCCCGCTAATGATAACTGCGCACAGGCAACACCATTAACAGTAGGAACTGATTTTGCTTCAGGAGCCATCACTTCAAGCAACGCTGAAGCAACTACTGACGGCTCTCTGCCATCATGCGGTTCAGATGCTGTTGACAATGTCTGGTTTACAGTAGTGGTACCACAGAGCGGAAATCTAAAAATAGAAACAGGAGAAGTCTCCGGCTCATTGTTTGATGATTCAGTACTTACTGTTTACAGCGGCAATTGTGGTGCTTTAACCGAAATTGATTGTAATGATGATGGCAGCTCTAGCTTTTCGTCAATATCATTATCTGGTCAGGCTCCTGGAACTACCCTGTATATAAGTGTCTGGAAATATAGTTCCAATACAAACAATGGAGAATTCCAGATTTCAGCCTACGATAATACGGCATTATCTACACATGAAGTTACTGGAAACAGTAAAAAAATCCAGGTATCTCCAAATCCTTTTACTGATATCCTTACCGTTTCCAATATCTCTGAAGTAAAATCGATATCAGTAGTGGATGCTTCAGGAGACTTGGTTAAAACCATTGAAAAACCTTCCTCATCGCTACAGCTTGGAGATTTAAAAGAAGGGGTGTATTTACTTATATTAAAACTAAATGATGGAACTGTAAAAACCATTAAAACAATAAAAAAATAACCCTGTCTTACAATAATAATCACAAAGGCTATCAAAAATCTGATAGCCTTTCTTATATTTGAACAAGAATTAACATTGAATATAGCGTCTCAATAAATATTACAGACGCAAATAATTAAAAATATAGGATGAAAGCTCCACAGGCAAAAAAAATAGAAAAAATATTAGAAACCCACGGCGATAGAAGGATTGATAATTACTTTTGGCTGAATGAAAGGGAAAACCCTGAAGTCATCAAATATATTGAAGAAGAAAATGCCTACGAAGAATTCATCATGAAAGATACGGAAGCTCTTCAGGAAGAGCTTTTTGAAGAGATGAAGGCTCGTTATAAAAAAGATGATGAGTCTCTTCCTTATTTCTTTAATGAATACTGGTATATTGTACGCTATGAAGAAGGTAAAGAATATCCTATTTTCTGCAGAAAGCACAAAAGCCTTGACAATGAGGAGGAAATTGTACTTGACGTGAATATTTTAGCAGAAGGCAAAGAATTTTTTGAAGTAGGAAGTGTAGCAGTAAGCCCTGGTAATGAACTGGCTTCTTTTTCTTCAGATGATGTAGGGCGAAGAATTTATACACTCAATTTTAAAAATTTAAAAACTGGAGAAATTCTGCCGGACACTATCCCAAATACAACTGGAAAAGCAGTTTGGGCAAATGATAACCAGCATGTTTTCTACATTAGAAAAGATAAGAGTCTCCGTGCTTTCCAGGTATACAGACATCAATTAGGAACTGATTCTGCTGATGATGTTCTGATCTTCCACGAAGAAGATGACACTTTTGATGTTAATGTATTTAAAACAAAATCTTTACAGTATATTTTCATTGCAAGTTCAAGTACTATTTCTGATGAGCATCGTTTTATCCCTTCTGATAATGTATTTGCAGAATGGACAGTAATACAACCAAGAATAGATGATCTCGAATATTCCGTAGAGCATTATGAAGATGAATTCTATATTATCACTAATGCTGATGATGCAATTAACTTCAAAATTGTAAAAGCAAAGATTGACAACTGCAGTATGGAAAACTGGGTAGATGTTATTCCACACCGTGCGGAAGTTTTACTGGAAGGTTTTGAAATTTTCAAAGATTATCTGGTACTTGAGGAAAGAGAGAGAGGTTTGCTCCAGATCAAAATTATTGATGAGAAGACCCAGGAGTCTTATTATTTACCTTTTTCTGATCCAACTTATACAGCCTATATTGGGATCAACCTTGAATTTGACACTGAGATTCTCCGTTATGGTTACACATCTCTTACACAGCCAAGTTCCACTTACGAGTATAACATGAAAGACAAAACCACCAAACTTCTGAAACAACAGGAAGTATTAGGTGGAAAATTTTTTCATGAAAATTATATTTCAGAAAGAATATGGGCAGACTCCAGAGATGGGGAAACAAAAGTTCCAATTTCTTTAGTATACCATAAAGACACCAAAAAATCTGCTGACACCCCACTTTTGCTGTATGGATATGGAAGTTATGGGCACACCGTTGATGCCAGCTTTTCAAATGTAAGATTATCTATTCTGGACAGGGGCTTCATTTATGCTATTGCTCACATCCGTGGTGGAGAATATCTGGGAAGAGAATGGTATGAAGATGGAAAAATGTTATTCAAGAAAAATACATTTTTTGATTTCATTGATGCAGGAAAACATTTAATCAAAGAAAATTATACATCATCGAGACATATGTATGCGATGGGAGGAAGTGCCGGAGGACTATTGGTAGGTGCTGTGGTCAATTATGAACCTCAGTTATTCCACGGAATTGTAGCACAGGTCCCTTTCGTAGATGTTGTTTCCACAATGTTGGATGATACAATCCCATTGACTACCGGAGAATATGATGAATGGGGAAATCCAAATGACGAGGAGTATTATCATTATATGAAAGACTACTCTCCTTATGACAACGTAGAAGCCAAAGATTATCCTCACATGCTTATTACTACAGGATTCCATGATTCTCAGGTACAGTATTGGGAGCCTGCAAAATGGACGGCAAAGCTAAGAGAATTAAAGACAGATGATAATATTTTAGTCTTTAAAACTGACATGAGCTCTGGACATGGAGGAGCAAGCGGAAGATTTGAATCTCTGAAAGAAGATGCTTTAGAATATGCATTTCTGTTAAAAATAAATGATAATTCATAAAAAAGCAATTTTAACAGATATAAAAACAAAACCTGAAGAAATACTGAAAGTAACTTCTTCATATAGAAAATGCTAAAGGAATGACTTTATCATTTATCAATTATTATTTATCATTTAAGTATACTATGAACGAGTCCGAATATTGGAAAAAAATAGAACAGTTCTTTGAAGACAATTTCCAGACTGAGAAGAATCCGCCCATTGAAACCCTTTTATTTTTAATTGGGCTACAGGAGCTGGGAAGCGGCCAGCAAAAATACACTAAAGAGGACAAGGTAAACCTGATTCACATTGCAGTCTGCAGACTGCTTGAGCCCTTTGGATATTATAAATTCACACACTATGAAGATGGATGGCCGCAATTTGACAAACTGGAAGAACTTCCGGAATTAAAGCCCAATGAGCAGAGCTTGCTTATGAAAAAGGCGATTATTCAGTATTTTCAGGAAGAAGAATTGATTTAAGCAGAAAACGTATCGATTTAGAGTTTTGATAAACATTCAATCCAATAATTATCAAAACCGATCCGAATAACAACACTTTATTAACGAAATAGAGGCAAGCTAAAACTTGTCTCTATTTTTTTTAAACAAAATTAACATGATTATTTAAATAATAAATCAAAAATCAAACTATGATTTAAATTTTAAATCAATTCATTCCCAAACCATTACCAAAATCCTTTCTTACAAATAAAATGTATTACACACAATATTTCAGATTTTGATTGGATGGTACCACATTAGAGTTGTATTTTGGTCACACTAAGACCACATTCTTTTGGCCCTTTTCTATGGCCAATTTCCCTCAGAATATTATGGTCAGTTTTTTCTGATTTATACTTCATTCTTAAATCTGAAAAAAGACAAGACAAGTGATAAACCCGGTTCACATGATGAGCTGGGGAGGATAAGATTTGAATAAAAATTACATCAATCAAACAATAAAAAAACAAAGTATTTCGTGAAAAATTCTTCTGAAAAACAGATTAAAATTTAAATAGAAATCAAACCATGAAAAAAATTAACACCTCTTTGATGTTGGTCATTGTTAATTTAGCTTTTTCGCAAGTAGGAATTTCGAAAAACCTTACTGCTGAGATTCACAACAAAGCTATTTTACAGGTAGACGGGAAGTACGGAGGCAAAAATTACGGCATGATGCTTCCTGAAGTATCTTCTCCTGACAACCTTCCGCTCAATGCTCCACCAGCTTCTGATGCAGAAATGACAGGTATGATGATGTTTGAGAAAACACATGCAACATTTTACTCTTATGATGGGGCAAAATGGAACAACGAACCTACTGCAGCAGATTTTAATATGAAACAATCCAGATTTTTGTCCAGTTCTGACGAAGAAACAAGTGTAGTCTGCGTTCTTCTCGGATGTGGAAGACATGTGGGTCTTGGATTTAGTGCCCCTGTTGACGGGCAGCAATCTTACAACAATCTTGGGATAACAAGAGAAACGGCGGTTGTTCCGGGAGGAGGCCTCTATACAGACAAGAGTTTTGACAATGCAAAATTCGTTGTCAATCAGGCGGGCGTTTATGAAATTTACTTAAATGTACCATCCAAAACAGGTGGTGCAGTCTCTTTAACCAGTGGTCCACAGTATCAGCTAAGAGCTTATCTTAAACAATCTGACGGCAGCTATAACGAGGTCAAATTAACCACATTTTTTCCTGACTATTATGGAGTTTTGGGAATTGGCGGAGACACTAACACTGCTGCTTTTACAACAACCCGAATCCGTTTGAATCCGGGCGATTATATTGTTCCAAGAATCCATTCTCCGCTTGCCACCGTATCTGTAGTTGTTACATTAACGGCGGCAACCAATGTGAATATCGCCAAGTTCTATCCAAGAGAAATAATGTTTACCAAAGTAAGTGATTAAGATGACAAAAAAAGCAATTATACTCAATATATTTATTTTAACAGCGCTGGGAAGCATGGGAAAAGCCCAGGTGAAAATAGGTGATCATCCTGAAAAAGTACATTCAAGGGCACAGTTACAGGTTGAAAGTAAGACCAAAGGAATTATCCTGCCCATTGTTGAAAATCATACTGAATTACCCAATTATAATGCCTCTCACCCTGATCTGTATGAGAATAACCCCAGCGACAACGGATTGGTATTTTATAACAAAGAAATAAAAGATGTTGTAAAATACGACGGCTACCGATGGGTAGCAGCCACCGAAAGGAGTATTAAAAATTATAAAAACTTAAGTATTCTGGGATCAAATGCGGCAGATTTAGCAGTTGCCAATGTATTGGGGATCACAGGACGACCTACTCTACAATTCAATATTCTAAGTAACATTGACAGAAATAACATCAACAACCTTGGTGTTACTGTAAATGCCAACGGAGAAATCACTATTCCTGCCGATGGGTTTTACAGAATTAATCCATCAGTGAAAACAAGCAGTGCCGGCGGTCTTTCTGTTGGAAATGCTGCTACAATTGTATCCCTTCAGGCACTCTATGTAAACGCAGTGGGAGAAGGCTGGCAAAAAATTCACGAAAACAGTTTCTTACTTTATGGATTGGTGGTTACAGCAGGCAGTGCTAATTCTGTGAACAGTTTTTCCACCACCAAATATCTTCATGCCGGAGACCAGATCCGCTTAAGAGGAGGAATCCAGGCCGACACGGGTTTGAACCTCGGAACCGGAGTGAATTTTAAAATGAATGATAAAGACACTTATATCTATATTGAAAAACTGAACTAATATGACAAAGAAAATATACACCCTCACCCTTTTACTGATGGCTGTACTGTTCTTCTCTCAAGTTACAGTAGGCAGTCATAGCAGCCCAAGTACAAACGCTATGTTCAATGTTGTCAACAAAGAAGACAATGCCACAAATTCTAAAGGGATGATGATCCCAACAGTAAATGATGAAACCGAGCTGCCTCTTTACAACGCAAGCGAGCCCGATCATTTTAATGATGATTCCAACATGCAGGGAATGATCCTATACAGAAAGGATATTAAAAGAGTGGTTGTTTATGATGGCGAAAAATGGAAACCTACTTTTTATGAAAGTGGAGGAAAGACAACCCGAGCCAGCATGAATCCTTCAATGGCTGAAAGTAATTTTCCTTCTGTAACCTGTGTACTTATCGGATGCGGAGAAAAAGATGTCCCTTTTGGGTTTTATGACAGCACTCAGGATACGGATAAACTTGGTATCATTGACCCTCAAGGCATTGTGAATAGTAATTTTAATAACTTTACTTTTAAAGAATCCGGATTTTATAAAATTTTGATCAGTTTAAAAGTAAAGACTTCAGGAATACACGTTAGTCCGCCAACAATTTCCTTCAGGGCTTTAAAGAACGGAAATGTACTTGCAAGAAATGATGTGCCTTTAAATGAAGCAATCTTAATTACTGCTGGCGCAAATAGAGTTGGAACTATGGAATTTCTTTCCATGTTTGACAAAGGAGATCAGTTGAAAGTTCAGGTTTCAGGAGGTGTTTCTATTCTTACTGTGGCAGATGTCTACAAAATTGTTCCTACAGACGGAACTTTTATCAGTATAGAAAAATTGTAATTCAAAAATAGGATTCAATTCAATAAAAATAATAAAACAGGATGTTCATTGGAGCATCCTGTTTTTATATTATAAAATTCATCTGACATCATTCTTTTACATGAGAGCATATCAACTGATCAGTTCTTCCAATTGTTTCAGTCCCATTTTAAATCCTTCTTCAAACCCCATATCAAGGATCTTTTTCATCACTTCCGGAGAATGGTAATGGATATTAATGGTCACTTTAGTTCCTTCTTCCACTCCGGTAAAACCTATCAACCATTTTGATCTTGGAAAATCTTCATTGATGTTTCCTTTTTCATCACAGAAAGCACTCATCCAGTCAAGGCTTCTGTGTTCCGTAATTTCGCCATACTGAGACTGAGCGTACATAGGTCCTTTCTCCCCGTTTGGCCCTACCATTGCATACATCCAGATTCCACCTTCTTTAAAGTTTTGGCTTACTGTTTCACATTTCCAGGGTTTAGGTCCCCACCATTGATCCAATAATTCGGATTGGGTGAAATGATCCCATACCGTTGAAACATCAGCCTTATAAATTTTCATGACATACGTACTGGCCGCATCAAAATCTTTGTTGAAAATGATATTAGATTCCATATATTTTTATTTTTAATAAAGTTAACACTTTATTTATTGAAAGGGACTTTTCATATGACAAGTAAAGGATAATTCATAAATAATTGTTAAAAAACACTCTTTTAAGAAAAAAAAAACAATTATTTGGCTCGTTTTTTGTTTAAGTAGTCTTAAAAAAATTAATTTTAACATTCATTTTTCCAAAACATATATAATTAAATAATGAATAACAAATTCATCCCAATAATTTCAGTGTTTATGACAATCTCACTGATTGTCTTTGTGACGCTCCAATTTTATTGGTTGAAAGGCTATTACGGTGTACTGGAACAGGATTTTTCAAATAAAGTGTATGCTGTTTTGGAAAGTACTTCACAAAATATTCAAGAGATTGAAGCGGACAAGTACCTGAACCAGGATTATAAAGACTTCAGAAAAAATATTCTTGCGAACAGTAAACAGCCGTCCTTAACTACTATTCAACAGGTAGAAGACTCCGGCACTCAGAGACAGATTATTTACTCTAAAAACATTATTGAAAAAACACAGCTGCCAATTTCTCAAAAAGGGGATTCTATTAAACTCACCACCTTGTATACAGACGAAGCAGCCTATAAAATAAAGAGAGATACTACCAACCGTGAACTTCTTACCACAGATATCAATCAGGAGATTGAAACTGGAGATTATTCCATGAAAGAATTTGTGAAAGTATATGGAAACAATCTTCCTATCACCAAAAGAGTAGATCCGAAAACGCTTGATTCCGTGATCGCTAAAGAACTTAAAATAAGAGGAATATCTGCCAAGTTCGGATATGGAGTTCTTGACAGAAACAACAAGCTTACAAGCATTGTGAATAAAGCTTACAAAGAGAAAAAAGACAGTAATATCTACAGCTTTCCTCTTTTTGCAGACAAAAAAAACACATTGTACAGCCTCGCATTGGTGTTCCCTAAAAAAGAATACTCCCTGGCGATGAACAACTGGCCGATGCTTCTGGGAACATTTCTTTCTCTTCTTACTATTCTTGGAATTTATATTATTTCCATCAATTATATGATGAGGCAGAAAAAGCTTGCTGAAGTAAAAACAGACTTCATCAACAACATGTCTCATGAGTTTAAAACACCATTGGCAACCATTTCCGTAGCAACGGATTCTTTGGCTAATGATAAAATTGCCACCAATCCGGATAAGGTAAAATACTATTCCGAACTGATTAAGCAGGAAAACTTAAGGATGAAAAAGCAGGTAGAAAATGTGCTGAATATGTCCAAGCTTGAACGAAATGAAGTAGAACTGTTTTTAAAAGAAACCAATGTAAGGGAATTGATCAAAAGAACTACAGAATCTTTCAATCTTATTGTGCAGCAAAGAAACGGAACACTTACGCAAAAGTTCAATGCCACCCATTATAATTTTAAAATAGATGAATTCCACATCTCTAATATGCTGGTCAACCTGCTGGATAATGCCAATAAATATTCTCCAGAAGCACCGGAAATACATGTGGAAACAAGAAATGAAGGACACTGGTATATCATTGAAATTTCCGATAAAGGAATGGGAATGGACACCCAGAATAAAACCAAAATTTTCGAAAAATTCTTCAGGGAAGAAACCGGAAATATTCACAATGTAAAAGGACAAGGATTAGGTCTTTCCTATGTGAAGAAAATTGTAGAACTACACAAAGGACAGATTATCGTTGACTCTCATAAAGGAAATGGAAGTACGTTTACGATAAAACTGCCAATGGGATAAAATGCAAATGATGAATGATAAGTTATCGATGATAAAAAACTTACTTCATATCAACTATCAATGATCATTTATCAATTATAAAAAGTTTAACCAAATATCAAAATATAGAAGATAGAGTGAGAAAGTTCATTCTTAATTGTTAATTATTAATTATTAAAATTATGAGCAACAGAATATTATTAGTAGAGGACGATCAGAGTTTCGGGGCAGTGCTTAAAGATTATTTGACGATCAATAATTTTGAAGTAACACTTGCCACTGATGGGGAGCAGGGACTTAAAGAATTTACAGAAAATGAATTCGACATCTGCATATTTGACGTAATGATGCCTAAAAAAGACGGGTTTTCATTGGCTGAAGATGTAAAAAAGATTGATAAAAATACACCGATCATATTTCTTACGGCAAGAAATATGAGAGAAGATATTTTGAAAGGATACCAGTTGGGAGCGGATGATTATATTACAAAACCTTTTGATACTGAACTTCTTTTATACAAAATAAAAGCAATTCTTCAGAGAAGTTCTACATTGGAAAATGAGGAGCAGGAGCAGTTTAAAATCAGTAATATTTTCTTTGACTCTATGCTGAGACAGTTGAAAGTAGGTGATAAAGAATACAAACTTTCTCCTAAAGAAAATGAATTATTGAAGCTTCTTTGTATTCACAGAAACGATTTTATGCCTAGAGATCTTGCTTTAAGAAAGATCTGGAAAAAGGAAAATTACTTTACAGCAAGAAGTATGGACGTGTATATCGCGAAGCTTCGTAAGTTATTAAAAGACGACGAAGGGTTGGAAATTATCAACGTTCACGGAGAAGGATTTAGACTTTTGGTAAAAAATTAATCCAAAAATCAAATTATAAGTATAAAATTAGCAAAACAATTGAAAATGTTTTGCTAATTTTGTTTCATACCCATGGATATGAAGAATACATTTATAGGTTTGATCGCTGTATCACTATTAGCTGTATCCTGTAAAAAGGATGAAAGAGCTACTTATTTAAAAGAAGAAGCCAATGCCGGACAACCCAGCGTTGCCCTTAATACAACCTCAAAAACAACACTAATGGACCAGGCGGGCATTCCATCTGTCTCCACTCCTGCTCCAATGGCTACGGCCCCAGGTATGAACCCTCCACACGGACAACCCGGCCATCGATGTGATATTCCGGTAGGACAGCCTTTGAATGGTCAGCCTGCTGCCGCTACTCCAGCTACACAAAATATCAATACAAACGGAAATAATATTGTCCAGATTGATCCGAATGCTGTATCACCAGGTAAAATCACCCTTGACAACAATGGAAAACAGGCAAAAACAGCTCCGGGGATGAATCCTCCGCACGGACAGCCCGGGCACCGATGTGATATTCCGGTAGGACAGCCTTTAAACAGTAAACCTGTTCCGGCTCCACAGGCTGCACAAAATGCAGTACAGACTACTCCAAGTCCTGCTCCCGCACCGGCGGCGCAGAATCTGGCAATGGGAGAAAAACCAAAATTAAACCCTGCACATGGTGAACCTTGGCACAGCTGTTCTCTAAAAGTTGGTGATCCTTTGCCATAAATTTTGTATTTTTGCAGATATGAAGCTGTTTCACCTACTTGCAATTGTATTTTGCCTGGGAGTTTTTCTAATTCCCAAGGACAATTTCTATATGCAAGGGATGCAGGAAACATGCTGTAAAGCAGAATCTTCCAAGAAAATGGACTGCTGTAAAAATCATTCTTCAAAAAAAGACAGCAAACATGACAAAACAAAATCATGTAATGATGACTGCTGTTCATCATGTGTTGCCTGCTACACTTTTATTGAAACCCCTTTTTCAAAAAATCTACGTCTGGAACTGTCTTATTACAAAGCGAATAAGAATGCTCAGTTTCGATATTCAGATCCTTATCTTTCAGACCGTTTAAAGGAAATCTGGCAGCCGCCTAAGATAGGTTAATTAAAATATCATGGGTTCATTATACTCTGTAATGGACTGTTTTTTAATTAATTTAAACTTTTAAACAAAATGAAATTACCTATTTCCAGGTTGATACTTGGTGCATTATTCCTATTTACACAATTTATATCTGCTCAGACACTTTCAAAAAACCAGTTCAAGGTAAAAGGGAACTGCGAAATGTGCAAAACAAGAATTGAAAGTGCCGCCAAAAAAGCAGGCGCAAAAACAGCCGTTTATTCTGTTGACCTGCAGACACTCACTTTAGAAACAGACAAGGTATCTACGGATGATATTCTGCAAAAAGTGGCTGAAGCAGGCCATGATAATGAGAAATTCAAGGCTCCGGATACAGTTTACAATAGTCTTCCGGGATGCTGCCTGTATAAAAGAGATCTGCCATCTCAGGCGGAAACACATCATGAACACCATACCAGTGCTAAGGTTTCTGATAAAAAAGAATACGAATTCTATGTAAGAGGAAACTGTGCATCCTGCAAAGCCAGAATTGAAAAGGCATCCAAAGATGCAGGAGCCACTGCTGCAGAATGGAATGCAGAAAAACAAACAGTTACTTTAAATTTTGACCCGTCAAAAACTTCATCAGATAAGATTTTAAAGGCTATTGCTGATGCAGGACATGATAACGAAAAATATAAAGCTTCAGATGCTGTTTACAATGGCCTTCCGGGATGCTGTCTGTATGACAGAGAGTTTACTTTTGGCCAGCCTAATCCAAAAGTGCATTACGAAGAAGCAGCAAAACATGAAGATCATAATGACAATGCAATCTCTTCAGCTAAAGAAGATCATTCTCAGCATGAAAAAAGCATTGATGGTGTTGTCGTAACAGGTTCTAAGGCAGCAACAGCTTTAAGTAAGAAAGAAGCCGGACTTGTTTTTAATATTGATAAAAAAGAACTTTTAAAAGCAGCCTGCTGCAATCTCTCTGAAAGTTTCGAAACCAATGCAACCGTAGATGTTTCTTTCAGTAATGCAGTTACCGGAACAAAACAGCTGAAAATGCTTGGTCTGGATCAGAAATATACCAGCTTAACTAAAGAACAGTTACCTGAAATCAGAGGACTTGCTTCTGCATATGGCTTAAATTTTATTCCGGGAAGATGGATTGAAAGTATCCAGCTTACTAAGGGAGGAAGCACTGTAACGAATGGTTATGAAAGCATCACAGGGCAGATTAATACTGAACTTTTGAAGAATGCGAAAACTCCGGAAACTTCACTGAACCTTTTTGCTGATTTCAATGGGAGAGCTGAAGTGAATATTACCAATGTCTCCCCCATCAACGATAAATGGTCACAAACTTTTCTTCTTCACGGAAACGGAACTTTCGGGAATACGGATATGAATAATGATGGTTTTCTGGACAGACCGAAAGGTACCCAGATCAATGCAGCGTATTTACTGAACTATAATGATCTTGAAAAATCAGGGTTCGGATCTCACTTCGGAATTAATTTTATCAGAGATGAAAGAACGGCAGGACAGGTTGGTTTTGATAAAAAACTTGGTCAGGACAAGCAGCCTTTTTACGGAGTAGGAATCGATATTTCGAGATTCCAGGTTTGGAATAAGACAGGATATGTTTTTAAAGGAAAACCTTACCAGAGTATCGGCTGGATGAACCAGTATGTGTATCATCAGCAGGATAGCAACTTCGGGTTGAGAAATTATGCAGGACAGCAGCACACTTATTATTCCAATTTAATCTTTGAAAGCATCATTGGAAATACCAACCATAAGTATAAAGCGGGAGCAAGTTTCTTATACGACGGTTACAAAGAAACCTATTTATTGAATGATTTGAGAAGAAATGAAATTGTACCGGGAATTTTTGCTGAATATACTTTAACTGGTTTAAAATATACTTTAGTAGCAGGTTCCAGAGTAGATTTTCATAATCTGGCAGGAACACAATTTACACCAAGACTTAATTTTAAATATGATTTCACACCTCAGACTATTTTAAGACTTTCTGCGGGAAGAGGATTCAGAACTGCGAATGTATTTGCAGAAAGCCAACAGTATTTTGCTTCAAACAGAGCGATTAATATTTTACCAAACGGAGGAAATATTTATGGTTTAAGACCTGAAATTGCCTGGAACTATGGTGCCAGCTTACAGCAGGAATTCAAATTATTCGGAAGAAAATCCAGTATCATCGCAGATTTCTTCAGAACAGATTTCCAGGATCAGGTATTGGTGGATCTTGACAAATCTCCTCAGCAGCTAACGTTCTATAATCTGGAAGGAAAATCCTTTGCGAATTCATTTCAGACACAATGGGATTTCATGCCTGTAAAAAATCTTGAAGTAAGACTTGCTTATAAGTATTATGATGTAGAGGCTGATTATATCGGAGGACGAAGAGAAGTTCCTTTCATGGCAAAACACAGAGGGTTTGTGAACTTGGCCTATTCGACCAACAAGAGTGATAAAGGAGGATTCTGGAGTTTTGATACTACTTTAAACTGGGTAGGAAAGCAAAGACTTCCTGATACTTCAACCAATCCGGCAGAGTTTCAGTTACCGACTTATTCGGAATCTTACGCGGTTCTTAACGCTCAGATTTCAAGAAACTTCAATAAAAAGATCAGAGCTTACTTAGGAGGGGAAAATCTTACTTCTTATTATCAGAAAAATGCGATTGTAGATTTTAAAAATCCTTTCGGAAATTATTTTGATGGTGGAATGGTATACGCACCGATTATGAAGGCAAACTTCTATGTAGGACTGGATGTGACATTTTAAAAGCTGGAAGCTGGAAGAATTAAGCTGGGAGTACTATTAGCGGGTGAAATTCTTATTTGGGATGAACCACCTGTATAAAAATTCTAAATAAACAAAACCTTATAGGTCTTAGAGGTCTATAAGGTTTATTTTTTGCCATCATATTTTTTGTGGAATATGTTTTAAACGCAAAGAAAGGTAATTCAAATCTATTATTTTTAGGGAGCTAAGAATTTTGACTTTGCCGCAGAAGAAGCTTTATGAATATCTCATTCGCTTAGAAAGAATCAATGAAATTGATTCCACTCCTTACCTCCTGGAATATTCATTCTAAAAAATAAAACTTTGCGTTTCAGAAGAATCAATTCATATTATATTTCAACAATGTTCTCTCCCTGGCTTTTGCATCTTTTATTTTAGAAATAATTAAAAAAATCTTCACCAAATCAAAAAAATACTATATTTACACTTTCTTATATGTATGAACATACTAACTCAGGATTTTACAATTGATCATAACAGCAAACTCCCTCTGCATGTACAGGTAGAGGATCTTTTCCGTAAACTTATCCAAATGGAGGTTTATAAAAAGGGAGCTTTATTGCCCAAGGAAGTAGATCTTGCCAATCTGTGGGGAGTTTCCAGAAATACCATCCGCCAGGCTACTAACAAGCTTGAGAACGAAGGACTGATCATCCGTAAAAAAGGAATCGGAACCCGTGTTGCTGAAAAGAAAAGTCTGGTAACAGGCCTGGATCATTGGTACAGCTTTACCAGAGAAATGCATGAAAAAGGAATCCATGTCATTAATCAGCTGCTGAAAACAACTATGGTGCAGCCCAATGAAGAAATATGTAATTTCTTTCACTGTACACCAGACAAAAAAATATTCAAACTTTCAAAGTTAAAAGGAGAAAGCTCCGGAGATCCAATTGTATATTTTGAAAGCTGCTTCCACCCAAGGATAGGAATTGATAAAAATGATGACTTTAATATGCCGTTATACAGCATGCTGCAGGAACATCATGGAGTAACCGTACATCGTTCCCGGGAAAACATAAGTGCCTGCCAGGCTGGTTCTGTGATAGGAAAAAAACTGAAAGTACCTGCTTCTTTTCCGGTATTGAAACGTGAGCGTTTTGTGTATGACATCAATGGTAAACCTGTAGAGTATAATGTGGGATATTACCGTTCGGATAAGTTTACTTATACCATAGATATTAATAAATCTCCGGGAAAATAATATTTCCGGGCAACTAATATGTTCAAACATTCTAACATATAATTATAAAAACTAAGCTTATGTATAACAGGTATTTTATTTTGCTTGTATCTTTCCTGATAAGCAATATTGCATATGGTCAGAAAAAAGTGCCCTATTTTGGCAATATACAGCCTATAAACGGATACAACCGTGAAATAACGGGTGAAAACATCGATTATTTTTCTGCATTTCCGGATCATGCCACCCGTGCACTACTTACCCGTACCACGGATGGTGCAAAAACTATAGAATGGGAAACAGCTCCTGCACCACAAAAAAATACCGGCCCTTATGTATATTTCAGCTGGTTAGTTTCACATTCATCGGGAACCAGCGGAGGAATCCGAAATTTTGATCTGTACATCAATGATCAGAAAGCATTAACCCTCAGCACCTACCCTGCCAATCAACGTCCGGATTGGATTTCAAAAGCTGCTGACAGTACTGCTTTTGTATTCCATCAAACTAAAATGGACGGTCTGAAAGATTCTTATGGGATTGCATATCTGCGGGTTCCCATCAGTAAAATAACTCCAGGAAAACCTCTTCGTTTAAAGCTGGTAGGCCAGGCTCAAAACAGCCGGGATTGGTTTATGACTTATAAGTTTACTTTTGAGGAAAAAATAGACGCTTCTTCTACTCCCTTTATATTAAAAGACGGAAAACGCCTGATCAATCTTACTACTTTACATTTTGGTCCGGATCAGAAGATAACGGCAACAATAGATGGTAAAAACAATCATTCTTTCACTATGCCGGACGGAATCAAGACATTCGATATTCCTGTTACATTATCGTCTGAAGGAGGTGAGGTACAACTGGTCGTAACCTCAGGAAAAAAAGAACTTCTCCGAAAAAATATTGAAGCCGGAAAAGTAGTGCCCCGTACACTCTATTTCATCCATCATTCTCATACAGATGTAGGATATTCTCATCTGCAGGCCGAGGTAGAAAAGATTCATACCCAGAATATCTACGATGCCATCAAAATGGTTGAAGAAACCAAAAATCTTCCGGAAGAAGCCCGCTTCAAATGGAATGTGGAAGCCCTTTGGGATGTAGAAAACTTTATGAAAAATGCCAATGCTGAGGATAAAAAATCTTTTGTAAAAGCAGTAAAAGAAGGAGGAATAGGTCTTTCTGCCATGTACGGAAATATTTTGACGGGACTAAGCCAGCCGGAAGAACTTTTCCATTATACAGAATATGCCCAAAAACTTGAAAAAGAATTTGACTTAAAGATCAACAGTGCGATGATGTCTGATGTACCGGGATTTGCCTGGGCATTAGTTCCGGCCTTAACTTCATCCGGAGTAAAATATTTTTCCAGCGGACCTAATTATTTAGGAAAAACGAATCCTTATCTGGGTGACCGCGTAGGAAATTTTGTAAAAAACTGGGGTGATAAGCCTGTATGGTGGCAATCTCCCTCAGGAAAAGAAAAAATATTATTCTGGACTGCAGGAAGAGGATATTCTTCATGGCACGGTGTACATCCTGGAGCTGTATTTGAAACCGGACAGAAAAAAATTGCAGAGTATCTGAATGATCTTACCCAAAACAATTATCCTTATGATATGGTACAATGGCGCTATAATATTGTTGCAGATAATGGACCAATAGATCCTTCCGTTTCCAGATTTGTAGATGAATGGAATAAAAAATATACTTCACCTAAAATCATTTTGAGCACCAATGAAAAGATGTTTGAGGTATTTGAAAAAAAATATGGTGATCAGATTCCTGTAGTAAAAGGTGATATCAGCCCTTATTGGGAAGACGGTGCAATGTCTACCGCAAAAGAAGAGGGAATTAACCGGAACAGCAGCCTGAAGCTGCAGCAGCTTACAACACTTTATGCCATGCTGAACCCAGCTCAATATAATAACCAAAAGTTTTATGATGCCTGGAGAAATGTTATTCTTTTTCATGAGCATACATGGGGAGCATTCAACAGTATTACAGCTCCGGATCTTCCGTTCGTGGCAGATCAGTGGAAAGTGAAAAGACAGTTTTCTCTTGATGGAAATTCTCTTGCGGAAAAGTTAGAAAAAGAACTGTTGCAGCCTCTTACTGATCCTTCTTCCAAAACAATTGCCGTTTTCAACACCTCATCATGGACAAGAAGCGGTATGGTTACAATTCCGGAAACGGTTTTGGGAAATGCTGTACAGGATATTTCCGGAAATAAAATTCCTCTTCAGAAATTGCAGAACGGAACCATGGCCTTCTTGGCTAAAGATATTCCTGCATTAGGATCTGTAGTCTATACTGTCATCAAAAATAAAGCAGCAACACCAAGTTCTTTTACAATTACAAACACTGGGATTTCCAATGGAAAAGTGTCTTTGACGTGGGATCTTAAAACAGGAAGTATTACCCGCTTTACAGATAACAATTCAACAAATTATGCGGGAAGCTTCAATGATCAGGGATTGAACAGCTATTGGTATGTAGCAGGATCTGATCCCAAAGAAGCTGTATCAAATGCAGATGTAAAGGTAAAAGTACTGGAAAATGGTCCTGTGATCGCAAGGGTTTCAATTACATCAGAAGCTCCCGGAGCTAAAAAATTAGAAAGAATCATTACGCTTACGGCCGGAAGTGATGAAGTAGCGCTGGAAAATATTGTAGATAAAAAACCTGTCCGTACAAAAGAATCTGTTCATTTTGGTTTTCCCTTCAATGCCGATTTTAAAAATATCACCATAGATGCTGGTTATGGAACAATGAAATATCTTACAGATCAGCTTCCCGGCTCCAATATGGATTACTGGTACAGCCGCCGCTGGGTAGATGCATCCTCCGCACAAAAGGGAATGCAGTGGATGATGCTGGAAACCCCATTGATTGAACCAGCAGAAATGATTGATGAAAGAATGACTATTGATAACAGCCACAAAAAATGGAAAGATAAGGGAACTCCGGGAACGACTCACTGGTTCAGCTATGCGATGAACAACTACTGGCATACCAATTATAAAGCAGATCAGGAAGGGCCGGTGCATTATCATTATACGCTCCGCCCGCATGAAGCTTTTGATGCTGTAGAAAATGAAAAGTCTGCAACTGCTTTTACACAGCCTCTTATCGCTATTCCTCTCAAAGAAAAATCACCTGCAGGGAAAAGTCTTTTCCGCATGAATAATGATAATATCGTAGTGACAAGTGTTACCCCACAGGAAGATAAGGGTTTTCTCATCAGGCTTTACAACCCTTCTGAAAAAGAACAGACTGCTGCTTTCTTATGGGAACAGCTTAAACCATCAAAGATTACTGAGCTTAAAAGCGGGAAAGTATTGTCTCCCGACGAAAAGATTAGTTTGTCCGGAATGGATGTAATAGAAATCAGAATAGCTCTTTAATTTTTTATTTTAAAACATTTAAAACAACAGCAGATGTCAAAGCCAGTAATTGCTATAGACATGGGTGGAACCAGAATTAAAACAGGAATCATTCAAGGTGATACTGTCTTATCTTCTGCATCCATTGATGCTCATTCCGGTAAAGGTCTCCGGCAGAGACTTCCTTTCATACAGGAAACCGTGGAAAATATGTTACATCAACTTGGACTTTCCACCGCAGATATTGCAGGACTGGGAATAGCTTCTCCGGGTATTGTGGACAGTATTCAGAAAAAAATTCTTTCTATTGATAAAAAATTCGGAGATGCTCCTGATATTGACCTGAATAAATGGTGTTCAAAGACATTTGATCTTCCTTTTACTATAGAAAATGATGCCCGATCTGCATTATTGGGAGAATGGAAATATGGAAATGCAAAAAACTATGACAATGTTGTCTTGATGACATTGGGAACCGGAGTTGGAAGTGCTGCTATTATAGAAGGACAATTGCTGAAGGGCAAGCATTTCACAGCCGGCATATTGGGTGGACATTCTGTAATCAACTATAAAGGAGATTCCTGCAATTGTGGAAATAAAGGTTGTGTAGAAACTGAAGCTTCAACCTGGAATCTTCCGGCAATGGCAAGGTCACATAAAAATTTTATCGGAAGTAAACTGTCTGAATCTCTTGCTATTGATTATGAACTCGTTTTCAGACTTGCTGAAGAAGGTGATATAACCGCTTTACAGCTGCGGGATCAAAGTTTACAGGCATGGTCTGCATGTGCCATTAACCTTATCCATTCCTATGATCCGGAAGTCCTTGTACTGACGGGCGGAATTATGGGCAGCAGTTCACAGATTATTCCCTACATCAAACAATATATAGATACTCATGCCTGGACTCCGTGGGGAAAGGTACACCTTACAGAAGGAGCCTTTTCCGGTACCGCAGCTTTGCTCGGAATTGCACATCTTGTTAATCATTAATAAAAAACCCGAATGAAATCAAATTTCAATAAGTTTCCTGTCATTAAAATACAAAACCATACCTGCGTAACAGGCTGGGAAAATATTTTCAGAGAAATTAAAAAAAATACGCCTAAAATAATTGCCATTGAATGTTATCCCGGAGTTTTTCTCCAAGAGATCATTACTTCTGTGCAGGAATTCTTAAATCCCGAGTGGATCATTGATACTTCAGAAGCAATGAAATCTGAAGACGACATTGCCGCAATGGTACAGGAATATGTTACAGATGATCCTGTGTTTGGCTATATCACACAGTTGCAAATGGAAGATTATTTTGATTCTTCAAAAGTATTTGAAATTCAACAAGAAATCGATAAAACCAAAGACTATACAGTAGTTATAGGGCCTGGAGCAACTTTGCTTACCAGCCAGCCTGATATTACCATGTATGCCGATATGCCACGATGGGAAATACAGATGCGTTTCCGAAACAACACAGCATGCAATCTGGGCAGAACCAATTATACCGATGCTTTTTCTTACCAATACAAACATGCTTATTTTGTAGACTGGCGCATATGTGACCGTTATAAAAAAAGAATTCTGAATACCTGTCATTTTGTTTTGGATACAACCATCCCTAACCAACCTAAAATGATAAGTACCGAGGCTTTGTTTCAAGCTCTTCAGCAAACAGTACAACAGCCATTCAGAGTAGTTCCCTTCTTTGATCCGGGGCCATGGGGCGGCCAATGGCTGAAAGAAGTCTGTGATCTGGACAGAAATGCACCCAATTTTGCCTGGGGGTTCGATTGTGTACCGGAAGAAAACAGTCTGTTATTAGGATTTGGAGATCAGATTGTAGAAACCCCATCCATTAACCTTGTATTTTTCCAGCCGGATGCTTTACTTGGAAAAGAGGTCTATGAAGGTTTTGGGGATGAATTTCCTATTCGTTTCGATTTTCTGGATACCATGGAAGGAGGAAACTTAAGTTTACAGGTACATCCATTGAAAGAATACATCAAAGAAAAATTCGGAATGTCTTATACTCAGGATGAAAGCTATTATATGTTGGATGCCGGAGATGATGCTTTTGTATATCTTGGGCTGAAAGAAAATGTGGATCCTGATCGTATGATGAAAGCGCTTACTGCAGCTCAAAATGATCACCTCACTTTTGATGCTGAAGAATATGTCCAAAAATGGCCCGTCCGCAAACATGATCATGTATCAATCCCAGCCGGCACTGTACATTGCTCGGGAGCCAATTCTGTAGTACTGGAAATAAGTGCTACCCCTTATATTTTTACTTTTAAACTCTGGGATTGGGGAAGAATGGGACTGGACGGTAAGCCCCGCCCCATATCTCTTGAACACGGCAAAAATGTAATACAGTGGGACCGCACCACTTCTTGGACCCAAAAGCACATCCTGAACCTCACAGAACAGGTTTCTGAAGGAGAAGGATGGCGTGAAGAACGTACCGGACTGGATGCCTGGTCATTTATTGAAACCCGAAGACATTGGTTTACCCAAAAAGTTCATCATCACACGGAAGGTATTGTGAATGTACTGAATCTGGTAGAAGGCCGTGAGGTCATTATTGAGAGTCCGGACAACCGCTTTGAGCCCTATATTATTCATTATGCTGAAACCTTCATTGTTCCTGCTCACGTGGGAGCTTATACCATTACGCCTCATGGCGAAAGTGCAGGTAAGGAATGTGTAACGATAAAAGCCAGTGTCCGTACAGAAATGATTGCAGGTAAGGTTTTAAAATAAACGGTATGTCAACAAACACCTCTTCAAATATTATTTATAAATCAACTCTGGTAGCTTCTGTAGGTGGTTTATTATTCGGCTATGATACTGCTGTGATCTCGGGAGCCATTGGTTTTATGAAGATTTATTACCAGCTTTCTGATGTGATGACTGGCTGGGTAGCTTCCTGTGCTTTACTGGGCTGTATCATCGGGGCAATGTATTCCGGGAAACTCAGTGATCAGGTGGGAAGGAAAAAAGTATTAATGCTTTCTGCCCTGTTATTCACTATTTCTTCTGTAGGAACAGCCCTGGCTTCCAGCCTCTGGATTTTTGTTATATTCCGGATTATTGGCGGCATGGGAATCGGGATTGCTTCAATGCTTTCTCCGATGTATATTTCAGAAATGGCTCCTGCAGCTATTCGGGGGCGTCTGATATCGATCTTTCAGCTGGGAATTGTGACAGGTATTCTTGTTATTTATTTCGTGAATGCTTATATCGCAGGTATTCATGATGAAAACTGGAATATTTCTACAGGATGGCGCTGGATGTTCGGATCGGGAGTGATTCCGTCAATTATCTTTATCCTGTTACTGCTTACCGTACCTGAAAGCCCTCGCTGGCTGGCAAAACAGAAAAGGAATACTGAAGCATTGGGTATTCTTACCCAAATAAATGGATCAACAGCTGCTCAGGAGGAACTGATGTCTATTAATGAATCTCTGAAAGATGAAACTCCATTTTCTTTTTCCGATATCAAAGAGCCGAAATTAAAAAGGGCCCTTATTATTGGTATTTTACTCGCTGTATTTTCACAGATTACGGGAATCAATGCCATTATGTATTATGCTCCTGAGATTTTCAAATCAACAGGTGTAGGATCAGATTCTGCATTTATACAGACCATTCTTGTAGGCGTTATCAACCTCATCTTCACTTTCGTGGCTATAAAATATGTAGATCTCTGGGGCCGGAAAAAGCTTCTTCTGCTGGGAATCTCCGGGATGGCTGCCTGCCTGTTTATTGTAGGTTTTGCTTTTTATGCTCAGCAGCAAGGATATCTGGTGCTCATCGCAATCCTTGGTTATATTGCCTGCTTTGCCATGTCATTGGGGCCTTTGACATTTGTTGTAATTGCTGAAATTTTCCCTACAAAAGCCCGTGCTACGGCAATGTCTGCAGCTACTTTCTTTCTTTGGCTTGCCGTATTTCTGGTGTCTCAAACTTTTCCCGTTCTTATCGGAACTGTAGGGAATGCCTATACGTTCTGGATTTATATGACAGTTGCTATCATTACCTTCTTCTTTATCTGGAAAATGATTCCCGAAACCAAAGGAAAAACATTGGAAGAAATAGAAAGAAACTGGGAAGAATAAACACCTGTTTACAATTTCCGTTTCAATAAAAAATCCCGTTTTAGTGCCCTATGACTTACTAAAACGGGATTTTTACTATTTACTTATTTTGGATTATCTTCCAAAATCATCCTGTACTCTTACGATATCATCTTCGTCTGAAGGATTGGAGGCATCGGTGTGCTGCCAGATTTCAGCTACAATTCCCCAGCCTGCAAGACCTATCAGTCTGTGTCTTTCACCCTGCTGAAGTTTCACCTGATCTTTTGGACCATATTCTCCCAATTCTCCTTCTTCATCGGTATTGCTTCTTTTGATTCCTACAGTTCCTTCCACTACCTGCCAGATTTCGGCTCTTCTGTGGTGGTACTGCCAGCTTAATCTTGCTTCCGGAGCAACGATAAGAATTTTCGGGCTTAACTTTCCTCCTATTCTCAGGTTGTCTACATCAATCCCATCAAAATACTGATTGGCAAAATCCTGAGCCTGTGTTTCATCAATTACAAAGAAACCTCCCCATGGTCTTGTATCATCTTTTGCTGCGATGTTAAAACCCTGTCCCTGCAGCATGCTCTCTACTCTCTCGAATATTTCTTTTTTTTCTGTACTCATACAGCTATATTTTTAATTTTAAAATTATTTATTTGATTCTTCTTTTGACATTGAATAAGGAAAATCTTTTTCCTGTGAACCTCTTTCTTTATTGGGCTTGTTATCCATTTTAAAATCTAAAACAGCTCCTTTCACAAGTTCTTTATGGCTAAGCCAGTTTTTAGAATAAGGCTGCTGGTTTACATTCAGTGATTTTACATATAGATTTTCAGCATTGTTTTCCGGAGCTTTTATTTCAATTTTCTTACCATTTTCAAGATGAATGGTAGCTTCTTTAAATAAAGGTGCACCTAATACATACTGATCCGTTGCAGGCGTTACCGGATAAAATCCTAGAGCTGAGAAAATATACCAGGCTGAAGTCTGTCCGTTATCTTCATCCCCGCAATATCCGTCTGGTGTTGCATGATACAGTTTATTCATCACCTGTCTCGCCCAATATTGGGTTTTGTAAGGAGCTCCTGCATAATTATACAGATAAATCATGTGCTGAATAGGCTGGTTTCCGTGGGCATACTGACCCATATTCATGATCTGCATTTCTCTGATTTCGTGGATTACTCCTCCGTAATAGCTATCATCAAAAACCGGCGGCAATGAAAATACCTCATCTAATTTGGCTTCAAATTTCTTCTTTCCTCCCATCAGCTCTGCCAAACCGTCGATATCCTGGAAAACCGACCACGTGTAATGCCAGCTGTTTCCTTCCGTAAATGCATCTCCCCATTTGAAAGGATTGAAAGGTTTCTGGAAATTGCCATCTTTATTTTTACCACGCATCAAACCTGTTTCCTTATCAAATACATTTTTGTAATTATAAGCTCTTTTCTTATAAATATCAATCTCTGAAGCAGGTTTTCCCAGTGCTTTTCCTAACTGATAGATTGAAAAATCATCATAAGCGTACTCCAATGTTCTTGCTGCATTTTCATTGATTTTCACATCGTAAGGTACATAGCCTAATGTATTGTAATATTCTACTCCTGCACGGCCTACAGCTTCTATAGGACCTTCATTATTCGCTCCGTGTTTTACTGCCTGCCAAAGAGTTTCTGTATCATATCCGCGAAGTCCTTTGATGTAAGCATCTGCTACTACGGAGGCAGAATTGTTTCCAATCATAATATCAGAATATCCCGGGCTGCTCCACTCCGGCAAGAAACCGCCTTCTTTGTAAGCATTGGCCAATCCTTCCTGCATTTCCACATTGATACTAGGGTAAACAAGGTTCAGGAAAGGATACAAAGCACGGAAAGTATCCCAAAATCCAGTACCTGCAAACATTCTTCCGTCTGCAATTTTGCCGTTGTAAGGACTCCAGTGTTTTATTTTGTTCTGAGCGTCTACTTCATATAATTTCTGCGGGAAGAATAAAGTTCTGTATAGAGAGGAATAAAAGGTTCTCATCTGCTGATCGGTTCCTCCTTTTACCTCTATTTTCCCTAATGTTTTGTTCCAGATATTTTTAGCATCGGTTTTTACCTGTTCAAAATTTCTGTTTCCGATTTCTCTTTTAAGATTCAGTTCTGCCTGTTCAAAGCTGATGAATGAAGAGGCTACTTTTGCATAAACCGTTTCTTTATTTTTAAGTTTAAATCCTACTACAGCTCCGGTGTGATCACTGGTAATTTCTAACTGATCATTAACCAGTTTATCATCTTTCCAGGTTTTTGTGAGTTCAAAATCTTTATCAAATTGAATAACAAAGTAGTTTTTAAAGTTTTCGTATTTCCCGGTAGAATATCTGGTTGTATATCCCAGGATTTTTCTTTCCTTCGGTAAAATTTTGATGTAAGAGCCTTTGTTCAGGGCATCAACCACTACGTAAGCACTGTCTGTCTTTGGAAAATCGAATTTAAAATAAGAAGCTCTTTCCGTAGGGGTAAATTCTGTGGTCACATTGATGTCAGCCAGATAAACACTATAGAAATAAGGTGTCGTAACCTCAGCTTTATGGCTGAACCAACTTGCTCTCTCGTCTTCTTTAAACTTCACTTTTCCTACTCCCGGCATGATGGCAAATGCGCCATAATCGTTCATCCAGGGAGATGGCTGATGAGTCTGTTTAAATCCTTTTATTTTATCTGCATCGTAAGTGTATGCCCATCCATCGCCCATTTTACCAGTCTGTGGTGTCCAGATATTCATTCCCCATGGAAGTCCGACTGCCGGATAAGTATTTCCATTAGATAATGAAGGTTTGGATTGAGTTCCCATCAAAGGATTCACGTAGTCTACGGGAGATACATTCTGACCTAAAGCCCAGGCCTGTAATAACAGTAAGCAAGTAGAAAATATAAACTTCATTGTATCTTTTCGTTTGTTCATTTATATAAGCTTTTTTAATGCATAGCTGGCAGCTCCAAGAATGGCTGCATCTTCAAATATAGCCGAAATTTTAACCTGCAAGTTAATATTATTCTTTGTTAAATTCTGAATAAATCTTTGCTCAAAATGAGGATAAGCCTTGGCAATATTCCCTCCTATAACTAAAACTTCCGGTTTGTAATGGTCTACATATCTGACAATAAATTCTGAGAAAGAGTCTGCATATTCATCAAATATTCTGGTTTGCATTTCAGCTGGTTTATCCAACAAATCTTTAGTTCCTGAAATTTCTTCTCCGGTAAGTTCTTTATAGCGGTTCACAAACCAACGTGTTGCCAGATAATCTTCACAGATAGAGTCCCTGAAAGGAGAATCCCATAAATCTTCATCCGTAGCAAACTCTCCGTTGAAGAAAGTTGTTCCCAATCCTGTTCCAAGAGTCACCCCAAAAATTCTGTTGAAACCCTGAGCACAACCTCCAAATACTTCTCCCTCCATAAAGGCGGCGGCATCATTTACAAAATGAATCTGCTTCTGGGAAATATCCAGTCTTTTTGCCAGCTCTTCTTTAATATTTACCTGATAGATATCAATAAATTTTCCCTGCTGCATCAGTGATATTCCGTTGTTATAATCGAAAGGTCCCGGCATTGCAATACCAATTAAAAGATCTTCTTTTACCAGATCATGAGCCGCTTTATGAATAGCCGAAACCCATGCGGAGAAAATAACTTCTTTATTTTCAAAAGCATCTACATGTTCTCTTACATAGGTTGATGAAATGATTTCACGTTTTTCCGGATCTACCTGAGCCAGCGTGATATGCGACCCTCCAATATCTATTCCTACTATATTCTGCATTATTTATTATTTTAAATTCAAGACATTCCTCTGACTGAAAAAACAGACAAACAGAAGTACACCCCTGTCTGTCTGCTTTGTATTTCAGACTTATTTTAGCAACTATTTTATTATCTGAATCTTACTTCACAATTACTTTACCAGTTGATATTACTTTACTATTTGCGGATGTAATCTTGTAAATATAAGTACCACTGATTAAATCCTGTGTATTCACTGCATTATTATTTTGATTAATATTCTGTTTTTTGAACAATTTTCCTGAAGCATCATATAATGCGACTTCACTCGTTGAGCTGTCACTGATAGCAAAATGAATGTCATTTCCTTTTTTAACAGGGTTTGGATAGACAGCGCTGTTCTCTTTTACAGATTCAATATCTTTTACTGCAAGAGAAGAAGTGCAGGCAACATCTGTTCTCCAGTTGGCATCTGTCATATTGATCAGGGTTGCAAAATGAGTGTTAGCCGTAGCATCTAATGCACCTAAGCCGCTTCCTTCATCCATTTTCCAGTTGGCTTCAAGACCTGCGGAGTTGGCAGGAACATTACAGCTGTTACTCAGAATTTCCTGTGGTGTTAATGCTTTTTTCCAGACTCTGAATTCATCAAGAAAACCATTAATTGTACGGGAATTGTCATAGTTTCTTCCCAGATAAAGGATTCCGTTTGCTGTAAAGTTACCCGTTACTGCAAAACTTGCATCAAGATTACCATTCACATAAATTTTCATGGCTGTTCCATCATAAGTAGCTGCTATATGATACCATGTATTGGTGTTGAATGCTGTATTCGTATTCAATTTTACCTGTGACGAACCGAAACTCAATATAAACTGAAGTTTGTTATTCGCCAGGTTTCCGTCTCCAAATCTAAGCATTGCAGAGTTGTTATCTCCTACTTCTACACCCATCACGGACGAAATATATGGGAAACCTGTTTTGAAAGCATTTACTTTTACCCATCCTTCAAAGGTTACTGCGTTTCCACTCAGGTTAAATTGTCCTGCATTAAGATAATTGGTACTTCCGTTGAAGGCAAGGGATCTTGCTCCAGGGCTTGTAACAGGAGCAAAACCACTGTTGAATGTTCCTTCTCCTGAATAGGTACTTGTAGTTCCTCCCGCACATGAAGCCTGTACTTTCCATACATAGCCTGTATTAGGTACCAGGTTTTGTAATGAATAGGAATTGGTTGTAATATTCGGAATTTCAGACCAGGTTGTGGCTGCTGCAGTTTTATATTGCAGTGTATATGAAGCTGCATTTCCTGCATCCCATGATAGCTGGGCTGTATTACCAAGGAAACTTCCGGAAGTTAATCCTGATGGCGTAGTGCAGCCACTTCCGGAGTTAAACCTTGGTGCAAAAATATAAGTACTTGTTAATGTAGGAGAACAGTTGGACTGTATTCTCCAATCATAATTGGTATTCAGGGTAAGGTTGTTGATGACAATATTATTTCCTGAATAATTGTTAGCCACATTCGTCCATACCGTTGAATTGGCTGGTTTATAATCAATATTATAAGACTGTGAAGCGTTGGAAGTCCAGTTCAGCTGAGCTGAAGTTCCTGTCACGTTAGAAACATCCAGTCCCAATGGCGGATCACAGGTTTGCCCCTGAGACCATGAATATAACTGACCGCTTAAGAGTGTATTTTCATTATAGAGAATATTGGAACCTGTACTCAGATAGCTGGCTACATTAGTTCCCGGCAAATCGTACCACATAAATACACCATATTGGTCATTTTTTGTACTGGTAGCTAAGCTTGCCAGTGTAGTGGCAGAAGTTGAGCTTGGATTGGAATTTTGTATCCAGGTTGCTGCAGCTGAGATTTTGGATTTATTAAGAGGAGGAACTACAGGTGCGTTGTATGTACTGTACATAGCATTCCATGTGTAATTGATATAATTTCCTGCTAAGTCTCCATTATAAGTTTGTCTTGTGGTAGCAGGTCCATAATAATAGAATGTAATCAGTTTATCCGGCATTGCTGCTTTCAATTCCTGCAGAAGCATGACAAAAGAGCTGTTATTAGGCTGTCCTGTTCCGTTATTTCCGTATCCTGCATATTCATCATCAAGGTCTACTCCATCCAGACCGTAGGTATAAACAGTGTGAGCGACCTGCAGAGCGAAGTCTTTTGCCGCCGCCTGGTTAGGAAAATTAGAAATTCCTGCTCCCTGATGATTTCCTAAAAGATCGAGTAATACTTTTATTCCTTTTTGCTGTAAAGGTTTTACATAGGTGTTAACATCATTCAGTACTTTTGTAACGTTATTATTATTTGAGATATAAGCACGATTCTTAGAAACATCGTAGTTGATATTCGCTGCAAAAATAATGGCAACATCAAAAAGCTGTCTGTTGGTATTCTGCAAAGTATAGGAACCGGCGTTCAGCATATTATTGTTGTTCACTTCCACATAGCAGACTCCCAAAGGATCAAGCTGCTGTGCTTTGAGCAGCGGGGCTGTCTGGAGCATCAGGGCCATTAAGGGAATAAAAAAGGATTTTTTTCTCATAGTATATCAATTTTGTAGTAGAAAAAATCATTGGGCCGAAGCCCAATGACTGAGTTTTATTATTTTACAATTAGTTTTTCGGATTGTTTTAAGCTTCCATCATGAGATTCAAACTGAACGATGTAGTTTCCTGCTGAGATTCTGCTCAATTCATATTGATTGTTTCCTGAATTCAGCGATTTTGTGTCTACAATTCTTCCATTAAAATCATATACCGTTAATTTTCCTTTGCTGTATTCATCCGGAACAGAAACTGTAAGTGATGAAGATTTGCTTACCGGATTAGGATATAACTTAATCTGATTTTTAATGCTTCCCTGTCCTTCGCTTATTGCCTTTTGATTTCCTGCTGTTCTGGCCAATAGTGAACTTCCGGTTGTACATGGCACATCTGTTCCCCAATTAGAAGAATCAACTCCTGTTAACGTTAAAGTCACACCATTTCCGGAAGTATCCTGAACTGTAGAACCACTTCCTTCATTAAACTTCCAGTAAGCAGCCAGTGAAGTGGCAGGAACAGAAACATTACACATATTCTGACTGATTTCCGTCTGGCTCAAGGCGCGTTTCCAAACTCTTACCTCATCTATTTTACCATTGAAATTTCTAGATGTATTATATAAATATCCTACGTTGAATGCACCTGTTGAATTCACACTTCCGGTCTGTGCTTTAGTTGCATCCAGAACACCATTGATGTAAATTTTCATATTGGCACCGTCATAGGTAGCCGCCACATGATACCAGGTATTGGCATTCAGAGCTGTTGCAGAAGCCAGTTTTTGCTGTACATTATTAATACTTACCACAAACTGAAGTTTATTATTAGCAAGGCTCGCATCTCCCAATCGTAAAAACGCAGAATTGCTGTCGCTTACTTCTGTTCCCATGATCGAGGAAATATATGGTGATGCTGATTTGAATGATGAAGGTTTGATCCATCCTTCAAAAGATAATGCAGAGCCGCTTAAATTCATGCTTCCGGCTGCTCCAGATTCACTGCTTCCATCCAGAGATAATGCGTAAGAACCTGTAGGCGTTGTTCCTGAAGTGCTTGTAAATCTTGGAGCAAACATATAGGCACTTTTCACACTGCAATTGGTTCTGATTCTCCAGTCATATTCGGTATTGGCTGTTAATCCGGAAATTGTTACAGAAGTAGAGCTTGTTGCAGACACAGCATTCGTCCATGTTGTTGAAGAAGCTGGTTTGTAATCAATATCATAAGTGTTGGTTCCTACGGCTGACCAGTTCAGTTTTGCGCTTGTTCCCGTAAGATTACTTGTGTACAACCCGATAGGCGCATCACAATTGGTTCCTTGTGTCCACGACTGTAAAGTACCGCTTAAAACAGTCTGCTCTCCGTATAATGTCTGAGTTCCTGCAGAAAGTTGTGACGTTTCATTCGTTCCATGCAAATCATACCACATGAATACTCCGTATCCTCCATTTTTGGTCTGTGTAGCAAGGCTAGTGGTTGTAGAATTGGAAGTGTTTCCCATCCATACAGCTGCCGGAGAGATTTGTGCTTTGGTAAGAGGAGGTACATTGGGTGCAGAGAATGTTCCGTACATTGCGTTCCAGCTGTAATTGACGTTGTCTCCTACTCTCGCTCCGTTCCAGGAAAGTCTTGAAGCGGCATCTCCATAATAATAGAATGAAATAATCTTATTGGGTAATAATGCTCTCAGCTCCTGAACAAGCATGACAAAAGAGCTGTCGTTAGGCTGGCCTGTTCCGTTTTTTCCATATTCTGAGTATTCATCATCAAAATCAATTCCATCAAGACCATAGGTATTCACTGTATTGGCAAGTTGCAATGCAAAGTCTTTTGCGGCTTCACGGGTAGGAAAATTACAGATCCCTGCACCCTGATGATTTCCCAGAATAGTCAACACTACTTTCATTCCTTTCTGCTGAAGCGGCTTTATGTAGGTATCTGCATTGGTAAGAACTTTGGTAACGTTGTTATTGGAATACAGATAAGCTCTTCCACGGCTGGTATCATAATTAATATTGGCCGCAAAAATATTTACAACATTAAACAGATAGCTGTTCGATGTCTGCAGTTTGTACGCTCCTGCATTCAGGAGATTGTTGTTATTCACTTCCACATAGCATATTCCGGTAGGATTAAGCTGCTGTGCGTTAATCAGAGAACCAGACTGAAGCATCATGGCAACCAGTGCGGTAAAGATGGATTTTTTTTTCATTGTATAATTTTTTTAAGGTGTTTTTGGTGTGTAAATTTTATATAGCATTCCCCTGATACCTTCTTTTTCGGGAAGGAATCTCGGATGAATAAAACCATATAAAAGGGTGTGCTATGTCAGTAGCTCAGGGTTTTCGTTAAAGGTTTTCCATAGTAATTCTCCAAATAACGTGTTGGCCCATGCAAACCATTCTCTGGTGAACTTTTTGGAATCGTCTTTATGGAAAGATTCATGCATAAAGCCTGTTCCTCCGTGCGTTTTCTGTAAGGTATCTATACACCATCTGATCTCACTTTTGTCATTGGTAGTGAGTGCTTTCATTATGATACTCATTGGCCAGATCATGTCAAGCCCGATATGTGGACCTCCTATTCCTTCTGCCAGCTTACCTTTGAAGAAGAACGGGTTGTTTTCTGACCACACAAATTTTCTTGTATTCAAATAAACAGGGTCATCAGCTTTCACCGCATCCAGATAAGGTAATCCTAACAAACTTGGGCAGTTCGCATCATCCATCAGGTTGTAGCTTCCGAAGCCATTCACCTCAAAAGCATATATTTTTCCAAATTCAGGATGATTGTAAATTCCGTATTTTTTGATGGCTGCTTCTACCTCATCAGCAAGGCTGTTCAGTTGTTGAGCCAACGTTTTTTCATTTTTAATTTGTGAAACCATTTCCGCAGCCTGGCGTAAGCTTACTACCGCAAATAAGTTGGAAGGGATCAGGAATCCATAGATGGTAGCATCATCACTTGGACGGAACATAGAGCTGATAAGCCCTACAGGTTTCGTTGGATAACCATATCCTCCCATAGGAACACCGTCTGTTGCCCAAGCCGTTGTACGCTCGAATTTGTAAGGTCCAAGATCATGTTTTCTCTGCTGTTCTGTAAAGGTCTGCAGGGTAAGTTTAATTCCTTTCAGCCAGTTAGCATCGAAAGGTTTGGTATCTCCTGTAGTTTTCCAGAAGTGGTATGCCAGACGGATAGGATAGCAAAGAGAGTCAATTTCCCATTTTCTTTCATGGGTTCCCGGCTTCATATCGGTATGATCATATTCTTTCCATTTACTGATCTTCTGATCATCGTTATAGAAAGCATTCGCATAAGGATCTTTCAGAATGAACGTAGTTTGTTTATGGATTACTCCTGAGATCAGTTTGTGCAGTTTTTCATCTTTTTTCGAGAACTGCAGATAAGGAAAAACCTGTGCGGAACTGTCACGAAGCCACATGGCATCAATATCCCCAGTGATCACATAGGTATCCGGTGTTCCGCTGGTTTCTGTATAGTAAACGGTAGTATCTAGTGTATTCGGGAAGCAGTTTTCAAAAAGCCAGCTCAGCTCTTTGTTTTTTACTTTCTTTTTAAACGCTGCAATAGCACTTTCTACGGATTCGCTGGTAAAATGTCTTTTATCTTTAGGAACACGGACAACAGGAAAATCGTCCAGCACTAAATTTTTAGCAAAAACATTCTGAGTAAACAGCAATCCGGCTCCTGCCAGTGCACTTGTTTTAATAAAATTTCTCCTTTCCATTGATACTTTGTTTCGTTTATTTTTATTAGTCTTATTTTACAGGTTTGCTTCCCATTACGAATCTCAATTCACCACCGTTCATGATATCGCTGTGGTTCAGTTCCCAGCTTTTGTATTCTTTTCCATTCAGGAACATTTTCTGTACATAGATATTCTTGTCAGATATTTTGTCTGCAATTACGGTGAATGTTTTTCCGTTTTCAAGCTTTAAAGAAGCTTTCGGGAATTGTGGTGCTCCGATGGCATAAACAGGTTTCCCAGGTGTCACAGGATAGAATCCTAATGATGAGAAAATATACCACGCTGACATTTGACCGCAGTCTTCGTTGTTTACAATTCCATCAGGTTTTGCAGCATACATATTGTCGCGGATAAATTTCACCATTTTCTGAGTCTTGTAAGGACTTCCTGCATAATTATACAGGTATGGAACATGATGCCCCGGTTCATCCCCGAATCCTAAAGATCCGATGAATCCTGAGATATCTACGTGCTGCTCTCCTTCCATATGAAGCGCTTCTGTAAAAGTTTTATCCAATTTTACTTCAAATCCTTTTTTCCCTCCGTACAGATTCATCATTTCGTCAATCTGATGAGGAACAAAGAAATCATATGCCCAGATGTTTCCGGAAACCCAGTGTGGCTGCAGTTTCTTCCAATCATTAAGGGTAAAATCTGCTAAGAATTTTCCGTCTTTCTGTCTTGGCCAGAAGTGATTATTTTCTTTATTGAAGGTATTCAGGAAGTTCATAGAACGTTTTTTATATACCTCTGATTCTTCTTTTTTACCTAATTTTTCAGCAAGCTGTTGAATACACCAGTCATCATAGGAATATTCCAGTGTAGCAGAAACAGAAGCTCCGTTTTCTGATGGAGTGTAGCCTAATTTAATATAATCATTAAGACCGCCACCACCATCGCTGCTGCTCATTTTATCCGTTAAAGAAGCATCTTTCATCGCAGCAAATGCTTTTTCAGCATCAATACCAGGAACTCCTTTTGAAATAGCATCCCAGATTACCGAAGCACTGTGATATCCTAACATACAGAAATTATCATATCCGCAAAGCTCCCAGATTGGCATATGATCTTTACGATCGGTATATCTGCTGATCAGAGAGTTGGCAAATTCTTTCGTATGTTTCTGATCCATAATCGTCAACAGCGGGTGTGTTGCTCTGAATCCATCCCAGTAAGAATAGGTGCTGTAGTTGGTGAACCATTTTGTATTCATGTTTTCCTGAGCGGCAACATAGTCTCCATTAACATCCATATATAGGTTGGGTGCAATGAAGGTATGGTAAACCCCCGTGTAGAAAATTTTTCTCTGGCTGTCGGTTCCTCCTGTCACCTGAAATCTGCCGATCAGATCTCTCCATGTCTTTTGAGCGGTTTCTTTTGCTTTTGCAAAGTCTACATTTGTTGCTTCTGTATCAAAATTTTCCTGTGCGTTTTCTGTACTCACCGGAGATAAAGATACTTTAACTTCAATGCTTTCCTGATCTTCTGTTGAGAATCTTACAAAAGCTTTAGCATCTTTGGCAAGGGCAATTTTTTCATCATTTTTGATTTTTCCGTCAGCATAAACGCCGTAAGACTTAAACGGTTTGGAAAACTCCATTACGAAGTAAGCAAACCGTTTACCTCCCCAGCCGTTGCTGTAGCAGTAACCTTTGATTTTATTATTGCCTTCTACACTCACTAAAGTATGATAGATATTTCCGAAGATTTTATTAGTAGGATCAATAATGATATTGGCTTCACTACTTTTCGGGAAAGTATATTTATGAAATCCGACTCTTGGGGAAGCGGTAAGCTCTGCTTTAATTCCATAGCTGTCCAGCATTACTGAATAATATCCCGGAGACGCTATTTCTTTATCATGCGTGAATTTTGAACGGTAGCCTGTCTCAGGATTATCTTCAGATCCCGGCACCATTTTTACCTGTCCTACAGTAGGCATTACCAAAATATCTCCAAGGTCTGCCCATCCTGTTCCACTCAAGTGGTTATGACTGAATCCCATGATCGTTTTGCTGCTGTAGTGATATCCGGAACACCAGTCCCAGTCACCGCTTTTCGTATTCTGATCCGGGCTCAGTTGTATCATCCCGAATGGCGTAGTTGCCCCCGGAAACGTATGCCCATGTCCTCCTGTTCCTATGAAAGGGTCTACCCAGGATAAAACATCATTTTTATTTTGCTGGGCACTGGCTACAGACATCAGGGTGGTAAAAAAGCAGATTAACAGTTCTTTTTTCATGATAAGAGAGGTATCGGAGATTTTTTTGTTTAAAAGTTGGTTTAAAAATAGGAAAACCATTATAAAATTCCCAGTAAAAGGGAAAATTAAGATGATTAACCTATTTTCCTAAACTTTATATTACTGTATTAAATTGAATTCTTTTTCATAAAATCAATAATTTCTGAGATATATCCAAAGGCAATAGCAACCACGGTATCAGCAGCACCATAATATACTGTTACTTTGTCCCCTTCAGTCAATGCTGCGCAAGGGAAAACCACATTTGGTACATCTCCTGTCAGTTCATACAATTCAGCCGGAGCCAACAGGTAAGGCTTCGTTCTGTACAATACTTTTGTAGGGTCTTCAAGATCAAGCAAAGCTGCTCCCATTGAATATCTGAATCCTCTGCAGGTATTGATCACTCCATGATAGAAAAGCAGCCATCCTTCTTCAGTTTTGATAGGAACCGGCCCTCCGCCGATTTTCGTGCACTGCCATGCACTGTCTTCGAAAGGAGTTACTTTCATCACACAACGATGCTCTCCCCAGTATTTCATATCAGGGCTGTAGCTGATATAAATATCACCGAAAGGCGTATGTCCGTTATCACTCGGACGGCTCAACATGGCATATTTACCATTGATTTTTTCAGGGAACAAAACTCCGTTTCTGTTGAATGGAAGAAAGGCATTTTCGCACTGAAAAAATTCTTTAAAATCAAAAGTATATCCAATTCCGATGGTAGGACCATTGTACCCGTTGCACCATGTGATCCAGTAGCGGTCTTCTATGAAGGTTACGCGGGGATCATATTTGTAATCGGATTCAATCATATCCGTATTTCCTGCCTGCATTTCAATAGGGTCATGGTTGATATCCCAATTGATTCCATCTTTACTGAAACCAGCAAAAATATTCATCTGTACGGCCTTGTTATCACAACGGAAAACTCCTGCAAATCCATCTTCAAAAGGGATCACCGCACTGTTGAATATACTGTTGGATGTTGGTATCGCGTATCTGTTAATGATCGGGTTTTCGGAAAACCTCCACATGATATCATTGCAACCTTCCGGGCGATCCTGCCAAGGGATCATTACTGATTGAGCTGTCATAAAGTATTTTTTACTTTTTATTTTTAATTATTATGAGTTGATTTGTTGTTCTTTCTGATTTTCCGGATGAGGAAAAGGAACGAATAGGGTAGCTAAAAATGCAGGAATGGTAGCAATCAATACCCAGATAAAGAATATTTTGTACCCAACCCAGTCACTGATCATTCCGCTGAACATACCTGGAATCATTACACCAAGATTCATAATTCCTGTTGCAAATGCATAATGGGCCGTTTTGTGTTTTCCGGGAGCTATCTGCTGCATCATGTAGAGCATCAACCCTACAAAGCCAAATCCGTATCCGAAATATTCCACTACCACGGCAATTCCTACCGGTAAAAGGTCTGCCGGCTGATAATAAGCCAGTAATGCATATACCACAAATGGAATATTGAATGCACAGCACAGCCATATCAAAGACCTTTTCAATCCGCGGGCTGAGATGAAATACCCTGCCAGTACAGAACCTAGAATAAATGCTGCAGAACCATATGTTCCATAAATAAGTCCGATATCAGAAGTAGATAATCCCAAGCCTCCTGAAGTTCTTGAAGCTTTAAAAAATAAAGGTGCAATTTTGATGGCAAATCCTTCTGCAAAACGGTATAGAATAATGAATAGAATACACCACAGAATTTTCTTTTTGGTGAAGAAAGAAGTAATAACTTCCAACAGTTCTTCACGAACATTTCCTGCAGTTTTCCCATCTTTCTGCTCTTCTTTGTTTTCTTTTGGCAGAATGAAATAATGATAAATAGCCAATACAAAAAACAGTAATGCATAGATCACCATAATGATCATCCAGGCATGCGTAACGCCTTTTGTTTTTTCTAAAACACCAGCGAAATAAACCAGTGCTCCACTGCTGATAATCTTGGCAAGATTGTAAAATGCACCCTGCCAGCCAATATATTTTGCCTGCTCTTTATTGGTCAGAAAGCCAATATATGTTCCGTCCGCTACCACATCATGAGTAGCTCCACAAAATGCCACTACTGCAAAAAGTGCAATACTGTATTTGAAAAAATCATGCATTGGCAGGCTTAAAGCTACTAATGCAAACAGAATTCCTATCGCAAACTGAGTAAAAACAACAAAGAATTTTTTGGTTTTATAAATCTCCAGGAACGGGCTCCAAAGTGGCTTTAATGTCCAGGAGAACATCACAAGGGCTGTCCAGAATGTAATCTGTGCATCCGAAACACCCATATCTTTATACATGATTCCTGAAACCGCATTAATGGTTACAAAGGGAACACCCATTGCAAAATATAATGTGGAAATCCAAAGAATTGGCTGAATCCGACGGGTTCCGGAGTTGTTTTTTCCCATATTTAAAAATAAGATTCTAAATAAAAGAGAACATCTCAACAATTCATTCAGGCTAAAAAAACGAAACTATAAATTTTTTGGAGATTCTACTCTATTCTCCCGCCTCAATGAATGTATCAAATAAAAATCTGATGTTGAGATGTCTCTTTATTAATGAGTGATTCTGAATATTTTTTATTTCTTATCCCACCAAAGTTTTGTACCTCCGGTGTCAGGCCCGTTCAGCATTTGAGCAGCCTGCTGGTAATTGTATAATGACGTTTTAGTATCAATAGTGAAAGGAATTCTTCTGATCATTGCTTCTGTACTGATGGCTCCACCACTGTCATTTTTTCTTACTTTGAAAAGAATCGGATATCCTGTTCTTCTCTGCTCAGCCCATGCTTCCGGTCCGTTTGGATAAAGAGAAAGCCATTTTTGGGTAATGATTCTTTCTAATTTTCTTTCGTTGGTATCCCCGTTATTCCATGCAATGGTAATGGTACTTAGCTGAGGATGTCCCAAACCGATGTTATTGTCTGCATTTTTCGGATCTACATAAGGTGCTTCTGTAGAAGTGTTATCCGCAAGGTAGGTTGCAACGCTCGCACTTTTCCCCCATTCTCCAAAAGACTGCTGAACTCCGGTAGTATAGTTGGCTTGAATATCACCTGCTCCGGCATAACCTCTCAAGGCAGCTTCTGCTTTCAGGAACCATGTTTCTGCGGCAGTGAATAATTTCATTTTACCATCAGTACCGGAAAAATAATCTCCGCTGGCAGATTTTGCCTGTGGCTGAGAGAATCCTCCGTAAGTTGATTTACCATTTAATAAATCAATTCCCTGGCGTACTCCTATATATTTTCCTTGTAGGCTAGCATCTGATGCCGGAATAGCATATGCTGAAAGTCTTGGATCATTATATCCATTCATATAAGCCATCAAAGGAGCTCCTATTAAACAGTCTCCCCATGAATAAATAATAAAGCTTAATTCTGACTGTCCTACGCTGATCAATGCATTGTCCGCATTATCCGTAATCAATCCTGCTGTTGAAGCCAGTGCCTCTTCTGCATATTGTTTAGATTTCGCCGGATCAGCATAGCTCATTCTCATGGCTAGTCTCAGCTTTAGTGAATTGGCAAATTTTGCCCATTGAGCCATATTTCCTCCATACACTAAGTCTGCACTTTTCAGTGAAGTTTTATCTTCAACATTCTGTGTTGCTGACATGGCAATTACTTTCTGTAAATCTGTAATGGCTGCAGTAAGATCAGCAATAAAATAATTGTAAGCCTCCTGTTGAGAGTCAAAATCCGTAACTCCGTTAGGGTTTGGTTTTTCATATTTGCTGTAAACTACAGGGCCGTGGCTGTCTGAAACTCTTGCTGCTGTAATGACTTTCAGAATCTTTTTCACAGCAAGTGTTCCGGTAAAATCTACCCCCGGATAGTTCCCCTTAGCAGCATTATCAATAATAATAGAATAATTGAAAATATCTTGTTGTCTGGCAATAATTCTGTTATTCCATCCATCCATCATCGAGTAAGTAAGGTTATTTACCCCTCCGTTAAATGGTGTGGCTGTACTGAACATTCCGCTGTACATATCTGCACTCAGGTTAGGATACAGCTGATAATCTGCCTGCAGCCCTCTCTGGATAGATTTCATAGGGTTCACAACAGCAATAAAATCTGCATAAAAATTTTCAGGCCCACCTAATTTTTCCTGATTATATTGGTCAAAGTCATTGGTACATCCCGAAGCAGAAAACAGTACTGCAGCTCCAAACACCAATGTTTTAATAGTATTGATTTTCATTGTCTTAATTGTAAAAGTTAGAAGTTAGCTTTTAAAGATAATCCGATAGATCTGGTAACCGGTAGACCGAAAGAATCTACTCCTACCCCACCAGGTGTATTTCCTGATACCTGCTCCGGATCAAACGGTGCTTTCTTATAGAAGAAAAACAAGTTGGTTCCTACTAAGCTTACTGTTGCATTTTTCAGATATTTTGAGTTGACATCAAACATATATGAAACAGATGCCTGACGTAAACGGATTGTTGTAGCACTATATAAATACGCTTCATCAACTCCTTTCCCGAATCCTTCTGTTGTTCCTACTGCTTTATAATAATCTTTTGCATTCGTCAATCCTGTATAAGTCTGTCCTGCGTTTGGAGTTCCTGGTGCGTACACTGCATGTGGAATAGATACACCTCCGGCATCTCTTGCATCAGCAGTGGTTTGGCTTACTCCATATAAATCATTGGCTTTTTCTGTAAGCGATAATACTTTACCTCCGAATTTACCATCAATAAGGAAAGAGATTCCCAGTTTACCAATAGTAAAGGAGTTATTGAATCCCATGATAAATTTAGGGTTCGGATTACCCAAATAAGAAGGAGTACTCTCTGCCAAAGGAACACCTTTTTCATTCACAAGAATACGGCCCTGATCATCTCTTTTAAATTTGATTCCATAAAGGTCTCCAAAAGAACCTCCTAATTTTAATCTTGTATAATCACCACCACCTGTTAGTGAAAAAGTCAGGTCTTTGGAAACATTGATACTTGTTGGTAATAATTCAACAATCTTGTTTTTATTTGCCGATGCATTCAAAGTAGCCGTCCATCCGAACTTTGACGAATCAAAAATCTTGTAGGATAGTGAAGATTCAAAACCTGTATTTCTGATTTTTCCTGCGTTGATGTAGTATGATCCTGGAGCTAATCCTCCTAAATAGGAAGGAATTGTTGTTTCCAGTAATTGGTTGCTCGTATTGGAGTTATAATAAGTAATATCAAAATTTAATTTGTTCCCCAACATTCTCAACTCAGTTCCGGCTTCAAATGTTTTGTTAAGTTCCGGCTTTGGAAGCAATGCCTCAAAACCTGCTCCGGTAGCAAAAGAACTCTTAGGATATACAATGGTTCCTGCATCTACTCCATAAACATACCCTTTGTTATATTCAACCATTGCATTGGTAATATTGGTAGGTAACCCCAAACCAACCGTTGCATAAGATCCTCTTACTTTCCAGAAATTAATCACTTCCGGAAGTTTGAAAATAGAAGACAATATTGCGTTTGCTCCTACAGATTCATAATCAAACCCGGTTCTCCCTGTTAATGCTAAAGTAGAATCCCAGTCGTTTCTGAAAGTCATGTCTACATAGAACATATTTTTATACCCTACGGAAGCACTTGCAAAAACAGACTGTACCTGTTTTTTCATATTTGTATAGGTATTATGATATCCATCTCCAGGCGCTCTGTTTACATTCCACTGAAGGTTATTCAAAGTGAAAAGATTTGGATTGGCCAGATAAGCATTATCAATTTGTCCTATTTTATTTCTGGTAGTATTGATACTTCCTCCTACGGTAAAATCTAATGAAATAGATTCACTTATTTTAGGACTACCAATTAATAGAACATCTCCGTAAGTAGAAGAATTTTCGTATGTATTTTTAAGCATTCTTCCATTAGTACCGTTGGCTAGTAAGCTAGGTGCTGAGAAAGCTGCAATATCACGCTGGCTGTCTGAAATATTCCAGCTGTAGTTCCCTCTTACTCTTGCTGTTAACCAAGGATTGATCTGGTAAGATAAGGAAAGGGCTCCGTATGTATTTTTGTTACTTACTGTCACAGGGTTTCTGTTTAAGATCCAATAAGGATTCTGTGTCACCGGATTTCCTTTGAAGCTTCCGTCAGGATTTACTTCCCACCAGTTTTGAGCCGGCAAAAATCTCGTTTTATCCAGATAAGAGTAATTATTCTCTCCATATTGGTCAAAATCTACGCCTCTTGGCAACCAGTACAAACTCGTCAAAGGAGAAAAAGATGCTCCCGGAGTCTGTCTGTTCTTACTTTCCTGTAGTGACCCGATGAAGTTGGCATCTAATGTCAGTTTATCATCCAAAAACTTACTTGAATTTCTGAAAGAAACATTGTACTGATCAAAATATGACATGGGAACCACTCCTTTGTTGGTAGTATTTCCGATAGAGAAATAACTTGTTGACCTCTCATTTCCTGACTGGAAAGAAAGACTATTTACCCATGTCGTTCCTGTCTGAAGAAAGTCTTTAAGATAATCCTTTGAAGATCCTCTTGCTCCCCAGCTGTCTACTGCCTGTCCAGGTTGTGATCCTGATACAGAAGGGTCATAAGACAGATAACTATGCTGCAGTTTTGGAAGGCTATACGCTCTGTCTACTGTAAGGCTTGAGCTGTAAGTAATTGAGCTTTTCCCTGCACGCCCTTTTTTAGTCGTAATCAAAATAGCACCATTCCCTCCGGCAGAACCATACAGTGCAGAAGCAGAAGCTCCTTTCAGGAAGTTGATGCTTTCAATATCATCAGGATTGATGGAGCTCAGTACATCTCCCGGATCCGGCATATTGGAATACTGTCCGATATCTGCAGATTTTCCTGTTCCATTGATAATAGGAATTCCATCAATTACATACAGTGGTTGAGCATTGTTTACAGACTTATTCCCTCTCATGATCACCCTTACGGAGCTACCTACACCATTGGTTCTGTTGATCTGTACGTTGGAAACTTTTCCATTGATCGAATTTAATAGATTGGGAGTCTTCACTTCTGTAAGCTCATCCCCGCCAATCTGCTGACTGGAATACGTCAAAGAGCGGGCCTGCCTTTTTATCCCCAAAGAGGTGACTACGACCTCCTCAATAGTGTTTGTCTTCGTAGTGTCGGCTGATTTTTTCTCCTGTGCATTCGCAGTAAGTGAAAAAACAAACAGAACGGGTATAACTGCTTTTCTCATAAGGTATAGATTCGTTAGATTTAATTGAGAATCAATTACATTGCTTTATTTTTCAATACAAAAAAAATTATTGTTTTTTCAACAAAATTTTGCCGTTTATGTATTAAATTATTTAAAGTTTTGTTAAGATTTAATTCACATTCACAAATCTAAATTTTGTAACCAGTCTGATATAATACTATTTTATCATAAAACGATATTATTTTTTCAGCAATTTTATTTAAACCCGATTAAACCTTTAAATATCAACAAAATACACCTGTTTAAATTCTATCAAAAAAAGAGGATTTATCTTACTTTTTTATCGAAAAAACCGGATATAAATACCCGGTTTTTTATTTTTTTTTTGAATTAATCATGCATAGAAAGCGAATTTTAAAAGCGTGTTATTCAATTTTTTTCACTCCTTTAAATTGCTCTTTAAATTCAGTAGGAGTTGTCTTTTTGATAGACTTAAATACTTTATTGAAGTTGGCAATATTATTAAACCCTGCTTCAAAAGCGATTTCAAAAACGGTAAGGTTTTTTTCCATCAGCCAGCGTGCTGCATAGCTGATTCTTATTTCATTCAGATAGTTAATAAATGTTTTCCCAGTTCTTTTTTTGATAAATCTGTTGAATGTAACATTGCTCATATTCACCAATGAAGCTACTTTATCCAGGGTTATCTTATTTTCAAAATTTTTGTGTACAAAATCATGTACAACTTTCATTTTATCATTATCAGCAAAGGTTTCAAGTTCAATGCTATATGATGACAAAAGCGTTTTATTTTCTGCAACTGCCAGCTCATTCAGAATCTTCATAATTTCTATGAAAGATTCAAAACTGTTCATTTTTGATAAATTGAGAAACGAATCTTTTAGTTTCTCGGCAGTTTCGGAAGAAAAAAGTATTCCTCTGATGGAGTCTTTCATCATATTGTTAATGGGTTTCAGAATATTTTTCTCCATCAGTGACTGTTGAAAGAAATCCTGGTTAAATTGTATTGTGATTTCGTGGGTTTTCCTGTTTTTGCATCTGTAATTGGCCCAGCAATGTGGTAAATTGGGTCCTACCAAAACCAATTCAATGTTTCCTATTTCTCCGGTGTGATCTCCAACCATTCTGCGGTATCCTTTTCCTTTGTAGATAAAGTTGATTTCAATTTCCGGATGATAGTGATACGGAAAGTCAAATGAAGCCTTGATCCTGTCAAACACAAGAAAACTGTCCTCAGGAGATAGTGGAGTTATTTCTCTCAGAATATTTTCTAATTCACTCATGCAGGCAGTTTTGAAAAAAGGGTTAATAATATAGGACGTAGTACAAATCTTTGTAAAAATGATAAAATAATATCAATGTAAAAATATATTTCCGATTTATTTTATTCCAATTCCGCATGATTGGTTTCAGAAATTTACGTTTCAATAATTTAATAGAGTCAAAATCATGCTTTTTTGTATCTTTAAACTAAAGTTAAAGTATGCCGCAACAGCTTATTTTTGAAGATCACTATAAAAGACTCGGACTGGAAATATTTTCAGAAGAAAACCTGGAGAACTTCAATGGAAATCATTTCAGAACTGATATCAAAGTATTTTTCATTCCTTCAGGATACGAGCTTACGGTAGACTTTAATCATTATAAAACCAAGAAACCTTCACTGTTGTTTCTGACCAATCAACACCTAAGCATCCAAAAAGGTAAAGATGAATCTATTCTTCTTTTCTACAACCGTGATTTTTACTGCATTCAGATTCATGATAAGGAAGTAGCCTGCGATGGACTTCTCTTTCATAATGTATTTGAAATTCCTTTCGTAGAGCTTGACCCTTCCGAAACGACTCTTATAAAAGGTCTGTTTCAGAATATTAAAGATGAGCTTGAATGGAAAGATTCGTCTGCGGAAGAAATGATCAGAACCTATGTAAAACAGATCATCATCCGGGCTACCCGAAAATGGAAAAAACAAAATTTAGATAATGACACCCTCAGAATACCAGGCAGTGAACTTGATATTTTCAGAGATTTCAGCAGACACCTGGAAATTCATTTCAGAGAAAAGCATAATGTAGCAGAGTATGCTGAACTGCTTCACATAGCTCCGAAAACCTTAACTCATAAATTTAAAAACTTAAACCTGGATTCTCCCAATCAATTTATCATCAACAGAATTTTATTAGAAGCAAAAAGGCTACTTTTTTATACAGATAAACCTGTGAAAGAAATTGCCTACAATCTCGGATATGAAGATCCGGCCTATTTCAACCGGCTTTTCACCCATAAAACAGGAAGTACACCTTCTAATTTCAAGAAAAATTATTCGTCGGGAAAAAAGTACAATATTTAAGTCTTTTTATCTATTGAAAACACCCCATCACCGACATACCTTTGTAACATCAAAATCAAACAATACTAAATACAAAAACAAACATTATGAGACGTAACGCAACAGCCGTTTGGAACGGTACCATCAAAGAAGGAAAAGGACACTTAACTACTCAAAGTACAACTTTAAATCAGACTCAATATTCTTTCAACAGTCGTTTTGCGGATGGTGTAGGGACAAACCCTGAAGAATTATTGGCCGCAGCTCATGCAGGATGCTTTACTATGAAACTGGATGCAGAATTATCACAGGCAGGCTACAACCCTGAAGAATTAAAAACAACTTCTGTAATCACTCTTGACCCAAACATCGGAAAGATTACAAAATCTGAACTGACTTTAACGGCTAAAGTTCCGGGAATCTCAGAAGAAGAATTCCAGAAATTTGCGAAGATTGCTGAAGAAGGATGCCCTGTAAGCGCAGCATTCAACTTTGAAATTACATTGAGTGCTACTTTAGAAAATTAAGATTCAAAGCATTTATATCAACAGGAGCGGGCTTTGGCCCGTTTTTCTATTTTAAAAACCCACCTATTGGCTTTAGCCAAAAATTAAAGATCAAACTATTTTACAATCTAAACTTTTCAAATAAAATATACCGAGTGGTATATTTTTGTATATTTGCATAGTATTTAAACATTTATAATGTCGAAGGCAGAAAAAACAAAACAGCATATCATCGAGAAAACAGCAACTCTTTTTAATACGAAGGGTTATATTTCCACATCGCTGTCCGACATTACACAGGCAACCGGACTAACGAAAGGCAGTATTTATGGAAATTTTGAAAATAAAGATGAAGTAGCAATTGAAGTTTATAAATATAACGCAGGATTACTGGGCAAAACCCTTAGTCGCTCTTTTAGTGATGAATATCCTAAATCCCTGGATAAGCTTCATGCTTTTGTAGATTTTTACCGGAAAAACTGGAAGTTTGTCTTTTCCAACGGCGGATGCCCATTAATGAATGCTGCAACAGAAGCTGATGATTCTTTTCCTGCATTAAAAACTCAGGTTAAAAGGTCCTTCGAACAATGGATGACTAAAATTTCAGGCGCAATTGCTGAAGGACAAAATAATGGTGAAATTGATAAAAAAATCAATGCTGAGCAATATGCATCCCTATTCATCATGCTCATTGAAGGCGGAATTCTGCTCTCAAAAACAATGGGTGATCAAAGCTTTCTAAACCATGCATTAGATAAAATCACCCACATGATTGATCATGAACTCAATATTCTTCCATCATAAATTATACAATATGGAAACAAAAAAAGTGGCTATTGTAGGATACAACAGAATTCCTTTTGCCAGAATGAATACTGCTTATTCAGAGCAGGGAAACCAGGCTCTACTACTCGCCTCTCTGAATGGGCTGATAGATCGTTATCACCTTAAGGGAAAAAGACTCGGAGAAGTTGCCGGCGGTGCAGTGATTAAGCATATTTCAGAAAGTAACCTCATTAGAGAAGCCGTTATGAATACGACTCTTGATCCAGCAACTCCTGCATGTGATCTTCAGCAGGCATGTGACACAGGCATTGAAGCAGCTATTTATATAGGAAATAAAATTGCGTTAGGCCAGATAGAATGTGGTATTGCATGCGGAGTGGAAGCAATGAGCAACATCCCATTCGAATCTTCACCAAGATTAAGAAAAGCCTTGTTAAAGGCCAATAAAGAGAAATCGGCATTTGGAAAATTAAAACAATTGCTAAGCCCAAGACTGAAAGACTGGATGCCTATTCCATACAAAGGACAGGAACCTAAAACAGGTCTGGTAATGGGTGAACATACAGAAATTACAGCAAAATATTACAAGATATCAAGAGAGGAACAGGATCAATTAGCTTTGAAAAGTCATCAGAATATGGCAAAAGCTTATGATGAAGGATTTTTTGATGATATGATGACTCCAGCCTTTGGCTTAGATAAAGATAATAACCTGAGACGTGACAGTAGTTTTGAAAAATTATCCCAGTTAAAACCTGCTTTTGATAAACAGAACGGAACTTTGACAGCAGGAAATTCAACACCATTTACCGATGGAGCTTCAGCAGTCTTGTTGGCCAGTGAAGAATGGGCAAAAGCCAACAACCTTCCCGTTTTAGCATATATCAGTTTTTCAGAACTTGCAGGAATAGAATATGTAGAAAATAAACAGGACTTACTTCTGGCACCAGTTTTTGCCGCAGAGAGAATGCTGAAAAAAGCAGGTATGAATTTATCAGACTTCGATTATTATGAAATTCATGAAGCATTTGCTGCACAGGTTTTAGCCACCATAAAAATCTGGGAAAATGATGAGCTTGCGCAAAAATTCGGATTGGAAAAAGCCCTCGGAAAAATAGACAGAAGCAAACTGAATGTAAAAGGAGGAAGCCTTGCAGCAGCCCATCCATTCGCAGCAACAGGAGGAAGAATTATTGCAACACTGGCCAAATTACTTCATGAAAAAGGCAGCGGAAAAGGGTTTATATCCATTTGTGCTGCGCGTGGACAGGGAGTAACCATGATTTTAGAAAAGTAAAAAGCTCAAATATGGATAGATTAGCACAATTACAACAATTCATAGGAAAAGAATTTGACCAGTCACCATCACCTTTTATGAAATGGCTCAATCCTATTGTTCTTTCCGTAGAAGAAGGACAACTGGAATTTCAATATACCATAAGACCGGAATGGCTGAACCCAATCGGAAATCTTCATGGTGGAGTTACTGCAGCCATTATAGATGATGTCATCGGTGCCACTATGTTTTCTTTAAATGAAAATTCTTTCATTACCACTATAAATAATGTCATTGATTATTTTTCAACTGCAAAAGAAAATGATAATATTGTAGCTGAAACTAAAATCATTAAAAGAGGTAAGCAATTCGTAAACGCACAATGCGAGATATGGAATGCAGACAAAACACGATTAATCGCAAGAGGAACCTCTAATTTATTCAAAATCAATAACTAAATATGAAGAGAGTTGTCATTACAGGTCTTGGCGCAGTGACGCCTTTGGGAAATAATGTCGAAGAATTTTGGCAAAACAGTATCAATGGAGTGAGTGGAGCAAACAAAATCACCCATTTTGACACAGAAAAGTTTAAAGTACATTTTGCTTGTGAGGTTAAAAACTTTGATCCAAAGGTTCATTTGACACACAACGAAATCAAAAGAAGTGATTTATTTTCACAATATGCAATGTACTCCACTGCGGAGGCATTAAAAGATTCCGGGCTTGAACTGGAAAATATGGATCCGTTTGATATAGGTGTTATCTGGGGAACAGGACAAGGTGGAATGTGGACTTTCGAAAGTGAGGTTATGAATTTCGCGGCTGGAGACGGAACGCCAAGATTCAATCCTTTTTTTGTACCGAAATTCATTGCCAATATGGCTTCGGGAATGATTTCCATGAAATATGGTCTTCAGGGAATCAATTACACAACGGTTTCAGCGTGTGCAACAGGAAATACGGCATTGATGGATGCCTTCAACTATATCCGTCTTGGAAAAGCAAAAGTAATTGTGAGCGGCGGTTCTGAAGCGGCTATTTCTCCGGCTTCAATAGGAGGTTTTTCCATTATGAAAGCCATGTCTACAAGAAATGACGACTTTGCAACAGCCAGTCGTCCTTACGATGCAGAAAGAGATGGTTTTGTAATGGGTGAAGGTTCAGGAACTCTAATTCTGGAAGAATATGAGCACGCCAAAGCAAGAGGAGCAAAAATCTACGCAGAATTGGTAGGTGCAGCAATGACAGCAGATGCCTATCATATGACAGCACCTCATCCTGACGGTGTTGGAGCAATCAAAGCAATGCAGCTTGCTCTTAACGAAGCAGAGATCAATGTAGATGATATTGATTATATTAATCCTCACGCAACCTCTACTCCTCTTGGAGATCTTGTTGAGCTGAATGGGATTAATAAATTGTTTAAAGGAAGTAAAAATCTTGACATCAGTGCAACTAAATCCATGACAGGCCACCTGTTGGGAGCTGCCGGAGCTGTTGAAGCAATTCTTTCTATTAAAGCCATTCAAAACAGAATTATTCCGCCAACCATCAATCTTCATTCTATAGATGAGAATATTCCGCAGGATATCAATATTGTTTTTGGAGAAGCAAAAGAAAAAGAGATTACCTATGCTTTAAGTAATGCTTTTGGGTTTGGAGGACATAATGCTACATTAATTTTTAAGAAATTCAGCTAATCCTGAAATCAAAATAAATTGTAATCCCTGTGTTTTTAAAGCACAGGGATTTTTTATGTATAAAACTTTTTGTAAGTTAGCTTCATTACAAAATATTTTATGAAGAAACTTCTCTATGCATTATTAATTCTCATTTCAAATTGTATTTATTCTCAGAATAATTTTGAAATTGATCTCAGGTCAGATTCATACATTAATGACAGCCTCATGTTGGGTGCTCCAATGACGAGAAACGGATTTGGAGATCTTTATACATTCAAAATACAAACGAATGATAATGTTTCTGATTTTGGTAAAAAAATCAAGATAGCTCATTCAATTTATTATTTTAAAATTCAAAAGAAAAATATTGTCAATGGTTTTATAGAATATCCTCAACCCGTAGCATTTGGCTACATAGGAAAGAAAGGTGAGCCCATTTATAATACAAAAATATTTTTCTTAGAAAAAGGAAAATATAAAATTGACTTACCTCAAAACATTAACAATATAGAACTTAATATAAATTCCCCGGCCAATAGAGAATATAAGACTTTACAAGCATCATTGGAACAGTTTTATATAAAATCAAAAACTCCTCATCAGCGTGATAGTTTGATCAACATGAACAAGAAACAGGAATTTTTAGGAGAATATATCAGGAAAAACCCTAATTCGTATATCGCATTATGGGAGATTGTGAATGATTATACCCTTGAGGATTATCATCCTGCTTATTTGAAAAACTTAAATTTATTTTCAGCAAAATTTAAACAAAACAAATTATACAAAGATGTTGAAGCTCGTTTAAAAGCAGAACAATCTACATCCATCGGACAAAAAATACCTGATATTTATTTTGACAAGCAGAATAAATTAACTTCGGAAGACTTTAAGAAATATAAATTAACCTTTATTGACTATTGGTCAACCACTTGTGCTCCCTGCATAAAAGGTATGCCTGAAATTGTGAATCTGTATTATGAATATAAAGATCAAAATGTAAATTTCATCACGATCACAGACGAGCAAAAACCCAATAGAATGGAGGTTGCCAGGAATATTTTAAAGAAAAACAATGCAAATTGGATGAATTTCTTTGATACAAACAAAGACTTCCAAAAGAAAGTGAATGCTACAAGCTACCCTCTTCATTTTATCATCGACGAAAATGGAAAAATAATTGCCCGAATCAGCAATAGTATTGAGGAAGCCAGAACTATTATTAAAGAATATTTACAATAATTTCTTCAAAAGAAAAAAAGCAGCTAAAACTGACTGCTTCAAAACATAACGGATTATATATTCTCTACGAAAAGAGCCTTATATTTAAAATTATTGAGCGTCCGGAATAAAAAAATCATCTGCATTTTCCGAAATCGGGATATAAAGTCTTTCCCATTTCTTACCTTTCACCATATCCCAGCTATGTCCCGCACCTTTAAGATCTTCAGCTAAAAGGATGATGCCTGGTTTAATAATAAATGTAGTACCATCTGTTACTTTAAATCTTATATTCCCTTTGATGGTAATTACATATTGCCTTCTGGGTGCTGGATGGTCATTTTTTTCCCACTCTTCCGTTTCATTACTTATCCAGAAACCCTTTGCATTTATATATTTAAGAGTGGACATTTTACCTTTCTCAAAAGTACATGAGCCATCAGGATTATTAATCAGCCTTATGGCTGGAATGAATCCTATAGATGTTTCCAGAGCTACACTTATATTTTTGTGATTTTCATTTTTTCCATTCATCATTCTATTATACTTTAAGGCAAAAGGTTGATATAAATGTAATTTTTATTTTCGAATTGCAGGAGACTTATTTTAAAAGAAAAAGAGCAGTCAAATCTGACTGCTCTTTTAATCTTTACGCTTTCAACCATTCTGAAGAAGAAAGATAATTCTGATCAGGATAATAGATGAACAGACAGTTTTTTCCTTTAATCGTATTGATTATAGACTGCGTCAGTTCTCTTGGGACGGCAGGGCATCCCCAGCTTCTTCCAATTCTTTTGTGCATCGAAGCAAATGCATCACTTACATAATCCGCACCATGCATTACAATTGCTCTTCTGTATGCAGCATCATTAAAGCCCTTATCCATTCCCAATAACTTCAGAGAATATCCGTTATCACCCTGATATGTTGCATCCGTGATATAAAATCCCAGACTGCTCTGCAGCGAACTTTCCTTGTTTGAAAAATTCGTCGCAAATTCTTCGCCGGTATTTTTTCCGTGTGCCACTAATGAGTTGAACAGAACTTTTTTATCTTCCAGATCAATGATCCAAAGTCTTTTTGTGTTGGAAGACATAGAAAAATCGCAGATAGTCAATAAATGTGAGTCTTGGGTAAGCAATCCTGCTTTTTTTAAATTTTCATAGCCAGTCAATGCTTTGGAGAACACTTCATAATTAAGTTCATGTTCCGGGTCAAATGCAATAGATTGGTACAATGCTTCTGATGAAGACACGGTAGTTGCGCCCTTCTCAGATTTCGTTTCAGCTACTTTTTCAGTTTTCGTTGTTTTTACATTCTCACTTTTCGCCGCTACTCTTGGGGAAATGTAGAATGAAGTCGTCACCATGTAAACAAGGCCTAATACGCTATAAAATCCTTTCATTCAATACTGTATAAATCCAAATTAGTGGGGCAAAATTATAAAAACATAATTACCAAGGGGTTATAACTCTAAAAAGTTTAACGCTATTTAAGAAACTTTAACGTCCTGATTCTGTGAATTAAAAGTCTTATTTTTGAGTATCCGCTACAAATTCCAGGCTTACAGAATTCATACAGTATCTCAATCCTGTAGGTTTCGGACCATCATCAAAAACGTGTCCCAGATGGGAATCACATCTTTTGCAAAGCACCTCTACACGATCCATTCCATAAGACTGATCTCTTACATAATAGACTCCTTCTTTATCAGCTTCAAAGAAACTAGGCCAGCCGCAACTGCTGGAAAATTTTGATGTAGAGCGGAACAAGTGGTTTCCGCACACCGCACAATAATATTCTCCTATCTCATCAAATTCATTATATTTTCCGGTAAAAGCTCTTTCTGTTGCAGCTTCTCTGGCAATTGCATACAAGTCAGGAGCCAGTATTTTTCTCCATTCATCATTGGAAATATTAAGTTTTGCAGTATCAGTTCTGGAATAGTATGGATTGTTTTTTGCTTCTGTATTTTCCATAGAGGAGGTTTTAATAGATTCGTATTTCTGCGTACAAGCCTGCAGAAAAAATAATAGGGTGATTGAAACTAAAAATTTCATCGTAAATTTCATTCTTTAACCGCAAAAGTTTTGAGGTTTAAAAGCTTTTATTAAGATTAAACGGTTTCATAACCAAATTTAGTAAATTTGAGAATATGAATGACGAAGCAAAAAGAAAACAACTGAGAAAATATAAAGCATTTGCCACAGGATTATTTGTTCTGATGGCCGTTATTTTCATTGTTACCACTATTTTACAGAAGTCTAACAGCTCTCATTGGATCGGTTATGTTCGGGCCTTTGCTGAAGCGGCGATGGTAGGTGCCCTTGCAGACTGGTTTGCTGTAACAGCATTATTCCGTCATCCGCTCGGGCTTCCAATTCCCCATACCAATCTTATTGAAAACAGTAAACAAAGACTGGGAGACAACCTTGGAAATTTTGTAGTGGGTAATTTTCTTTCTCCTCAAAATATACGTCCTTACATCCAGAAGCTGAAAGTTTCCAATTTTGTAGGAGAATGGCTGGCAAAAGAAAAGAGTCAGGAAATTTTGATTAAAAACCTTTCAGATATTGTACTTGATATTCTTAATAAACTGGATGATTCCACAGTAAGCCAGTTTATCAGCAAAAAGGTGTCTGAAATGACGGATGATATTAAACTTAATAAAGTAGTTGGAAACGGGATAGGTTATATTCTGGAAAAAAATGATCATCAGAGAATCATCACCAACCTTTCAAAACAGATCAAGGAATATATTATTGAAAATGATGAAATGATCCAGGAACGAGTAAAGAAAGGCAGTTATTCATTCATTCCATCTTTTGTAGATAATAAAATTGCGGATAAAATTGCCGACGGACTTTCTGATTTTTTCAAAGAAATAGAAGAAGATCCTCAGCATGAAGTAAGAGGATTGATTACGCAGAAAATTCATGAATTCTCCGTTGATCTGAAAGAAGATCCGAAATGGGATGAAGAATTTAAAACCATCAAAAACGGACTTCTGAAAAATGACAAACTGGATGAATATTCCAATGACATCTGGGTTTCCATCAAAAACACATTGATGAAAGAACTCCAGGAAGAACATTCCGCTTTGAAAAATTACCTTTCTAAAAACCTGAATGAGTTTGCACAAAACTTAAAGACAGATGAAAACCTTCAGAACAAAATTGACCATTGGGTTCGGGTGACGGCTTATAAATATATCCTGAAAAACACCCATCAATTCGGGAGCCTCATCAGTACTACCGTTGGGAACTGGCAGGGAAAAGAGCTCAGTGAAAAACTGGAGCTGGAAGTAGGAAAAGATCTTCAGTTTATCCGGGTCAACGGAACACTGGTCGGCGGTCTGGTAGGGCTTATTATCTACACCATCGCCCATTTCTTCCTCTAAAAAACTAAGACAGCCAACCATGAAAAAAATATTTACTTTATTATTTTCTTTAAGTCTCACATTTTTTCTCAGTCAAAAAGTTGAATTAAAGAAAGTAACTGATTCTTCACAGATTTTCACCGGAGAGATTGGAGGAATACCTATCACCATGCAGCTCAACTACACAGGAATGGTAGATTGTGACCAGTATCAGCATTACGTTGACGGATGGTATTATTATGATAAATACAAAAAGAAAATTCCGCTCACCGGAATATATGATTATTATGGTGATTTGTCTTTATATAATTTCGGGGCAAAGCAGAAACAAAATTCCAGAATTCTAAAAGAGCAGATCACTTCCCTCCAAAAAGTAGAAAAAACGAATGAAACGGTACAAAAACTAGCTCCCCAGGAGTATATTATATTGGAAAAAATCAGTATGAAAAATAACCCTATTCTTGGTCATTTTTATCAGGGTAAAAAAAATATGCCTGTACAATTATTCACCGGTAACGCAATGATCTACCGTCTCAATAATTATCTGTTTCTACCCAATAATAAAAAGATCAATACATTTGATTTCATTAATAAAGCCGGAGGAAATGAACTGGTTTCCTATTCTTCAGGAGAAAATGGAAACAGGGTTCTGCTCTATTTTGAACAGACTTCAAATTTTAATGCCTGCGGACAATGTGGAGCCAGTGATGGTGAAAAAGGTTACAGAGTTCTTTATTTTACAAAAGACTGGAATTATAAAAATTATGAAGAATTCCTGACCGAAAGCTGCTGGGAAAACATTTATGATACTAAGAAAACGAAATCAAAGGACAAGGAAACAATACAATATAAAGTAAGTAAATCTTACTCTTCTCCGGCGTATACATTTACTGTGGATCTGAAAAATGCTTCCATTGTAAAATCAAAATAAAAAAGAGAGCTGTGTAAACTCTCTTTGTATTTTTATCTTGGTAATCTGCTTGCTCTTTTCAGAAGTTCCTGATTGATTTCGTTGATCAGTTCCGGACCTTCATAAATAAAGCCTGTATACAGCTGAACCAGTGTAGCTCCTGCATCTAGCTTCTCCATAGCATCTTTTGCAGAATGTATTCCACCTACTCCAATGATCGGGAATGCTCTGTTACTTTTATCGGAAAGATATTTGATCATTTTTGTACTTCTTTCACGGATTGGTTTTCCGCTTAATCCTCCGTTTCCGATCTGTTCTAAAACTTCCGGAGAGGTTTTCAGACCTTCTCTGTTCACTGAAGTATTGGAAACTACAATACCATCAATTTTTGTTTCAGCAATCAGTTCAATGATTTCATCTAATTGATTGTTATTAAGATCCGGTGCAATTTTCAGGAGTATAGGTTTCTGTACGGATTTTGATTGGTTTATTTTCTTTACTTCAGTAATCAGCTCTCTCAGATATTCTACATCTTCAAGTTTGGCGTGGCTTCCTACATTCGGGCAGCTCACATTCAGTACAAAGTAATCTACATGAGGATGAAGACCTTCGAAACAATCCAGATAATCCTGGGTATAATTTTCCGGGCTTGTATCTGTATTTTTTCCGATGTTTCCACCGATGATTATTTTTCCTTTGTTGGATTTCAGTTTTTCAATAGCTGCTTCCAGACCGTCGTTGTTGAATCCCATTCTGTTGATAATCCCGCCATCTTCTATCAAACGGAACAATCTTTTTCTGGGATTTCCAGCCTGAGCTCTTGGGGTTACCGTCCCGATTTCTACAAATCCGAAACCTAAGTCTCCCAATTCGTTAAACAAAACTGCATTTTTATCGAAACCGGCAGCCAGTCCTACAGGATTTTTAAATTTCAATCCGAAAACTTCTCTTTCCAGACGTTTGTCTTCAACAGGTTTTGGGAAAAATAATTTAGTGATAAATCCAAAATTCTTAAGCATTGAAAATGTAAAGTGATGAACATCTTCAGGATCAAATTTGAAAAGAATCGGACGAATGAGCGATTTGTACATTGAAAAAAAGTTTTACAAAATTACTCATTTTAAAATTAATGCTCGATTGATGTATGATATTTTATCAAAATGTCTGATATATAGTATCTATAAGATAATCAACAACTGTAAATTTCTAAAATCAGTGAGATTTTTTAATGCTACGATCGCAAAGAAATATGACAATCCTGAAAACATTTTGTTCGCAAGGGCGTTTCACTAAGCGAAGTACGCGCTATCAGCCTTGCTGAACGAAATGTCTTTGCGATCGGAAATAAAAATCATTAATTAAACTTTGCGAACATTGCGTTAAAGCAATAGAAACAGAGAAATACCTCCATCATCTTTGTCAAGGTTTAAAACCTTGACAAGGGTATTTATATTTAAAATCTTAAAGTTTTAATGAAGAGTATGCACTCAGATCCAATTTCAGAATATCTCCTACTCTTTTAAATTCATCATCTATAGCAGCATTTACGGTAATTCTTTCGTTAGAAATAGGATGATTAAAAATCAATTGATGTGCATGAAGCGTCATTTTGCTGATCTCAAATGTTTGAAGCCACAATTTATTTTGTTTATTACAACCGTGTTTTCTGCAGCCTAAAATAGGATGCAGGATATGTTTAAAATGTTTTCTCAACTGGTGAAATCTGCCCGTTTCAGGAATAGCTTCCACTAAACAATATCTCGAAGTCTGATGTTTTAAAAAAGGTAAATCTATTTCCGAAGTCTGCAAACGGCGATAGTAGGTAACTGCATTTTGTTTAACTTCATTTTCATTAACCAAATCATAGTCAATTGTTTCTTCTTCTTTTGCCCAGCCACGAAGAATTGCCAGATATTTCTTCTCCACTTCGCGTGATGCAAATTGTTCGCTCATGATTCTAAGGGTATCTTTATCTAAAGTAAACAGCAAAACCCCTGAAGTTTTTCGGTCTAAACGGTGTACGGGATATACTTTTTGCCCAATCTGTTTCTTCAATTCCTGAATAGCATAAGTATCGGCTTCTCCCGCATAGAATGATTTATGAACCAGTAATCCGCTGGGTTTGTTGATGGCAATAAGATGCTCGTCACGGTAAAGAATTTCTAACATCCGGCAAAAGTAAAGATTTTCGACTGATATTATATGCTGCTATCTTTGTAAACCTAACAGGTTTTGAAAACCTGTTAGGTTTAGACATTCCTTTATCAATAGCCCCGATCTAAGAGAAAATCCCGCAGTGAGGCGGCTGCGCGAAGCAGAGCCGCCGAGCGAGGAATTGCAACGGAGAGCGGGTTCCCGGCTCCTTAAAAATTAAATTGTAAATATTTGCCTGTTTATGAATGCTTTTTTTATTGAATCTCATGATTTTGGATCCAAATTGCTATTTTTGCATTTCAGACGTTTAAAAAAATTATGGCAAAGCAAGAAGATGTTTTCAAGAAAGTGATTTCTCACGCTAAAGAATATGGTTTTATTTTCCCATCAAGTGAGATCTATGATGGTTTATCCGCTGTTTATGATTATGGACAGAACGGGGCCGAACTTAAAAATAATATCAAACAATATTGGTGGAAAGCTATGGTACAGCTTAACGAGAATATTGTGGGTATTGATTCGGCAATTTTGATGCACCCAACAACATGGAAGGCATCAGGCCACGTAGACGCTTTCAATGATCCATTGATTGATAATAAAGATTCTAAGAAACGTTTCAGAGCAGACGTTTTGGTGGAAGACTATTGTGCTAAAATTGAAGATAAAGAGAACAAGGAAATCGAAAAAGCAGCAAAAAGATTCGGGGATGCTTTCGATAAGGATCAGTTTGTTGCTACGAATCCAAAAATTCTGGAATACAGAGCAAAAAGAGAGGCTATTCTTTCAAGACTGGCAAAATCTCTGGAAAATGAAGACCTTGCTGATGTAAAAGCTTTGATTGAAGAGCTTGAGATTGCAGATCCTGATACAGGTTCTAAAAACTGGACAGAGGTAAGACAGTTCAACCTGATGTTCGGAACAAAACTGGGGGCTTCTGCAGACAGTGCGATGGATCTTTATCTGAGACCTGAAACGGCTCAGGGAATCTTCGTTAACTTCCTGAATGTACAGAAAACTTCACGTCATAAGCTTCCTTTCGGTATTGCACAGATTGGTAAGGCATTTAGAAATGAGATTGTTGCAAGACAGTTTATCTTCAGAATGCGTGAATTTGAACAGATGGAAATGCAGTTCTTCGTTGCTCCGGGAACCGAACTTGAATTCTATGAGCAGTGGAAACAAAAACGTCTGAACTGGCACAGAGCTTTAGGTTTAGGAGATGATAACTACAGATTCCATGATCATGAGAAATTGGCTCACTACGCGAATGCTGCTGCTGATATTGAGTTTAACTTCCCATTCGGATTTAAAGAACTGGAAGGTATTCACTCAAGAACAGATTTCGACTTAAAGGCGCATGAAGAATTCTCAGGAAGAAAGCTTCAGTTCTTTGATCCAGAAAGAAACGAAAACTATGTTCCTTATGTAGTGGAAACTTCAGTAGGTTTAGACAGATTATTCCTTTCTATATTCTCTCACTGCTTAAAAGATGAAGTATTAGAAGACGGTTCAGAAAGAACGGTTTTATCTTTACCTCCGGCATTAGCGCCAATTAAAGCGGCTATTCTTCCATTGATGAAGAAAGACGGTCTGGCTGAGTATGCAGAAAAAATCTTCAATGATCTGAAATACGACTTCAACTTATTCTACGAGGAGAAGGATGCAATTGGAAAACGTTACAGAAGACAGGATGCTATCGGTACTCCATACTGTATCACTATTGATCACGACTCTCTTACGGATCATACGGTAACCATCAGAGACAGAGACACGATGCAGCAGGAAAGAGTTCCTGTTTCAGAGTTGAGAAGAATCATTGATGAGAAAACGAACTTCAGAAATTTACTTTCTAAAATATAGTTGAAAAGCCCCAAGATCGGGGCTTTTTTATTTTTCGCAACATATGGGTTAATTTATTACATTTATCCCTCAAATTTTAACCATGAAAAAAATAACTCTGATCATGTTTGGACTCATCCAGACATTTGCATTTTCCCAAACCCAGGATCTGACAACACTTGCCGCTGGGGATCATGTGGGAATGAATGCTTTATTCGATGATAAAGACAACCTTTACGGTTACGTTTCTCTATATTCTTACGGAAAATCCGGTGATAAAACCAAAAAGTTTGAGTATGTAATCCTGGACAAAAATCTCAACCCTGTTGCCAATAAAGAGTTTGAAGGAGATATCACTGCTGCATCTTATTTAGGATATGTTGATTTTAAAGGACAGATTATCTTAAAACCTTCCATGATGGATTATTCTCTGGTCAAAAGCAGAGAAGTATTCACTCCTGTTTCTATGGTGATTGACCCTAAAACAAACTCTATTACCAGAAAAATATATTATGACTATCTGGAAAACGGCACTTTCAAAGAAATCAACGAGCCGAAGAGCTGGAAAGAACAGCGTAAGGAAAATCGTGAGGAAAAGAAAGATAAAGGATACAACTATGTTTCTGCCGTAGGGGAGCTGAAAGAAGGTGGTTACTTTGCTGTAGAGTATAAAGATTACGGAAAGTATGAAAATAACAACAGCCTTATGAAGTTCGATGAAAACAAAAAGGAGGTTTGGAGATATAAATACAATACTGACGGAAGCAAGAAAATCTACACCACCCTGTCTGTGCTGGAAAGAGATGAGAATTATATGTACTGCATCATGAAGAAAGTGAATGAAAAACAGAAAACATTCAGTCTTCTTGTTCTTGATATGAAAACCGGAAAAGAGACTTCCAACAAACCGGTAACCGGGTTATCTGATGATACCATAGACAATATTGAATCCTTCTACTCCAATTACAGAAAGATTGATAATGATAAAGATTTTGATGATAAAGTGGTTCTGCTGGGAAGAAACTATGATGATTCTGAGTCAGTGGGATTTGCAAGAATGATGGTAGACAAAAAAAACTTTACTGCAGATACCAAAACAATCAATTATGAACCGAATATCTCAGCCTTCCTTCCAAAAGTGAATAAAAATGGCATGGTGGAAAACGGATATATGCTTCAGACTAAGGATATGTATTTTATGAATGACGGAAGCGTAGGAATCTTATCTGAAAAATATAAACCTGCAGGACAATATAATGCCCCCAAAACAACAGACCTTGTTTACATCTACACAGATAAAGATTTCAAAGTGAAAAATGTACAGGTTTTTGAAAAAGAAAAATCAAAATGGGTAAACAGCGATTATCTCTTTTCGCAGTACCTCAACGGTGGAAAAGACGTAGTATTTTTCTACCGCGACTATCAGAAAGATGAAGTAACAAAGCAGAAAAGATGGAATTTGTTCATCAATACCATTATTGATGGAAAATTCAAACAGGAGATTATTCCTATTTCTGAGAAAGATAATTATGCAGTCACGCCATATGTAGGAAAAGAAGGCTATATCCTGCTTCGTGAGTATAATGAGAAAGAAAAATTCAATAAGATCCGTTTGGAGAAATTGAATTACTAATACAAAGAAGAATCCTGATGCAGATCAGGATTCTTCTTTTTTAAGTTTTGGCTAAAGCCCGTTCCTATTAAAATCAGTTTGCTTTTGCTATAGTTTCATTTGTCTGGTAAAAGTCTGCAATATTTTTTATTTCATCCAGACTTAAGTTCCACATAAAGTTCAGAAACTGCTGGTAACTTTCACTCTGATTTTTGGGTTCTATACGATCCAGATACCGGTTCAGATTATAGTTTTTTCTAGCTTCATATATTTTGGAAAAGCATCTTCCCAGCCAGCTTTTATAATATTTTTCTTCTTCTTCATCCTGCAGAAACTGCATAGCTGCATAAATTCCCTGTCCATAGTCTTCCGAGTGGAAATAGTTGGGCAAAATTTCCATTCTTGCTGTTTTCTTTAATGTTACAAACAGATCCGAAGGTTTTTCCGGAGCCATTGGGCTTTTAAGTTCTGTAAATGTTTTTTTTAGCATTTCAATTCTTCTGGACACTTCCGGGTGTGATGCAAGGGAATCTTTGTTCAGCTTTTCTTTGTAAAAATTATAATTGTACAGTGAAAAATCTTCCTTCTTCATCCATTTTTCATTAAAGGCCTGCTTTGGAAGGTTAAAAAGCTTTTTATACGTTTCCATCTTCAGCTCTCTTGGTGAAATAGTATCAAAATCCTGCAGTCTTTGAAGCGCATTTACAAATTCTGTTTTCTTAAAATCACTGTTTTTAAAAATAACATATCCCAAAGAATCCGCCTGCATTTCGCTTTGCCTCTTTTCCACACCTTTTTTATACACTGTATTTTTAAAGATATCGAAAGCTTTCTGATTCTGGCTCTGACTGCGGCTTGTAGTGGTTGATTTTATATTTTCAACCACAATTTTATCCAATTTATCCTGTTGGATAATTTTTAAAAAGGTCTTCAGGGAATGTTCTTCTATTTTATGCCCCAATTCATGGGAAATCACAGCTGCAATCTGCTCTTCATTATTGAGCCAGCTGTAAAGCCCCATATTGATTACAAAAGTTCCGTCAGCAAGGCAGTAAGCATTGGGAGTATTGTCTTTTGCGATCAGAATTTTCAGGTCCTGAGGGATTGTAGGGTTATTCTTTTTAAGACGCTGGATCACAGACTGTATGCTGATTTCAAATTCAGATTTAAAGATAAAATCCTTATTCTTCACCTGCTTTTGAAAATCAGTTCCGAATTCTTTATAGATTTTGGATAATTCAGAGCCCGTTTTCCCGGAATACTGAGATTTTAACCTCTTTACAGTCGCTTCATTATTCCCTTCAAAATTCTTTAAAAATGCTTTTCTCTGTATATAATCTGCGGTATCTATCGGTTTATAAATCTGGGCTGTTTGCATGATTGAAAATAGGAAGCATCCCAATACAATAAGTTTTCTGGTCATAGTTTTCATCAAATAAGAACAAAAATAACTTATTTGATGATTCATTTTAATTTTTATAGTCAAATTATTCTAAATTTGTTAAAGACCCATTTATGAAAAAATGAGAATACTAAAGTATATGATAGGCGGAGCTGTAGCCGGTGCGGCAGCGGCTTATCTTCTGGGATATGATTATTTATTTAATGGTATTTCCAAAACCTATCTTAAAGGAAAATCAAGTGCACATATTGATGACGGAAATCTTTTCCCAAGCAATCCTATTGCCACAGAAGAACCTAAACTCTGGGAAGAAGATCCGGATTATAACAAAAAAGATTTACCTAAACATTTAGTTGAAAACTTAAAACACTCCAGGACAGCAGCTTTTGTTGTAATACGGAATGGTAAAATTCTTCATGAGCAATATTGGAATGGTTATAATCAGCTTTCACAAACCAATTCTTTTTCGATGGCAAAAGCAGTGACTGTGATGCTGTTGGGAAAAGCTTTGGAAGAAGGTATTATTCCGGCTATTGATGAAAAGCTATCTGATTTTTATTCTGAATTTAAAGATAAGCCATTCGGAAATGAAGTAACTCTTAAAAACCTTGCCCAAATGGAATCCGGGCTGGACTGGGATGAAAATTACAATAATCCGTTTCTTCCCAATGCCAAAGCTTATTATGGAAAAAGCCTTGTAAAAGCTGTATTCTCAAGAAAATTTAAAGAAGAACCGGGAACAAGATTCGAATACCAGAGCGGTTCTACACAGCTTCTTGGTTTTGCCTTACGAAAGGCTCTGAATCAACCATTAGCGAGCTATTTATCAAAAAAATTCTGGATTCCTTTGGGAATGGAACAGAATGCTAAATGGAGTACGGATGATTATGGAATGGAAAAAACGTATTGCTGCATTCATTCCAATGCAAGAGATTTTGCTAAGCTGGGGCAGCTGTTTCTGAATGATGGAAAAGCCGGGGATCAACAGATTCTCAATGCTGACTTCATTGAACAAATGAGAACTCCTACTGAAAAGTCTGAAAACATTTATGGAATGGGACTGTGGATCAACCATGACAACCCTATCAAACATTATTATTTCCTGGGATTAAAGGGACAGTATATTATTATGGTTCCTGAACACAATATCGTTATTGTAAAAACCGGAAGCTACTCCAACAACCCTAAAAATGACAGAGGAAGACCTGATCAGGTGAAATTCTTTGTGAATGAAATTGTACAATTATTCCAATAAACACTATGGATAAACACAGCATAAAAGTTGATGAATACATTGAAAAATCTCCGGATTTTGCAAGGCCTATCTTAAATTACCTCCGTGAAACGATTCACGAAGTCTGCCCTGATGCGGAAGAAGCGATCAAATGGAAATTTCCTACGTTCATGTATAAAGGAAAAATTCTTTGTTCCATTACGGCTTTCAAACAGTATTGCAGTCTTGGATTCTGGCTGCATCAGGAGATGAAAACATTAAAGGAAATAGAAACAACTGCTGAAAGAAGCTCAATGTTCAGCTTAGGAAAAGTAACAAGGATTGAAGATCTTCCGTCAAAACCTCAGCTAAAAAAAGCCATTAAAGAAGCAATGGAGCTTACGGAAATGGGAGTTACAATGAAGAAAGCTCCTCCCTCCAAAACAGAAATGGAAATCCCTGGTTATTTTCAGTCAGCTTTAGATGCTCATCCAAAGGCTCTCGATATTTTTGAAAAGGCTTCACCATCCTTCAGAAAAGAGTATATTGCATGGGTTATAGAAGCCAAAACAGATGCTACCAGAAATAAAAGATTGGAACAATCTTTGGAGTGGATAGCCGAAGGTAAAAGCCGTAACTGGAAATACCAAAAAAATAAAACACAAAAACACAATGAAGAAAAAAATTATTCTCTTTTTCTTCCTTATTATTTCGATTTCCGCATTCTCTCAGTCATTTGATTTTGAGGGACAGTACAAGTATGCCCGTACTCTTTCATCCAAGAATCCGGACAGTTCGGAAATCGTTCTGAATAGGATTATAGATTCAGCACAGAAAAGAAATCTCCCTGAATTTCTTGCAAAAGCTTATTATTTGAAATCATTCAACAGCTATTTAAAATCTGATGCTGAGAAAAGTCTTGATTTTGCAGATAGAGCCCTTAAAATATCTACCCAAAACGATTATACTATCGGGAAAGCTCTGGCTTACAGGATGCAAGGTACCCAATATGCAAAGATCGGACTGCTTAAAGAATCTTCCAAGAGCCTTCACAACGCCCTATCTGAGGTAAAAAACAATAATACAGAGGAAGGACATGAGCTGAAGGGAATGATCTTTAATTCTTTTTTGATCCTTCTTAATCAGAATCAGTATAAAGAGAAAGAGTTTTACTCTAAAAGTGCCATTCAGGAATTTCAGAAGCTTAAAAATGCAGCCCGGCGAAATGAACTGCTGATCTCCGCTTATACCAATATGGGGTATAACTTATCAGAAGTAAAAAGATTTAAAGAGGCTAAATATTATTTTGTAAAAGCCCTTTCTTTGGTTAGAGAAAACAATTATTATCTGCGGTCTACTATACTGAATGATATCGGATTCTCTTTCTCAAAACAGAATAAGCCGGACAGTGCTGTGCTTTATTACCAGAAAGCATTAGCTATTGTAGATCAGTATGGTTTCAACGAAAAAAAGATTGAAGTCACCAAAAACCTTGAGGAAGCCTACACCCAGCTTCATGACGAACCCAATACGGAGAAATATAAACTTGAAAATCTTAAATTAAAAGACAGCATCGCCTATAACAAAGCAATGGCTGTGAACAAAACATTATCCAAAAAAGAGGAATGCTTTGATCAGCAGCTCAATGAAAGTCATTCCATTTCAAAAAGGCTTATTATAGCTTGTCTGGCTCTGATCATTGTTTTGGGGATTGTTATTTTTAACAGCATACGTCTCCGCAAAAAACATAAAGAAGCTGTTTCCAAAATTTACAGAGAAGGTATTTCTCCAGTGGTTTATGAAGAAGATCCTCAGGAAATTTCTGATGATATCCAAAATAAAAATACCCCTACTCCCACAGAAATAAAAATTTCACCTGAAGTAGAGGAAAATATTTTGAATGGATTAAAAACCTTTGAAGAAAGTCTTGAGTTTAATAACAAGAACATTTCACGTTATAATCTTGCAAACACTCTGAATATCAACACAAAATACCTTTCAGCGGTCATTAAAAAACACAAGAAATTCAATTTCAACCAATACATTAATCATCTGAGGATCAATTACATTGTCAACCAGTTGAAAAACGAACCACAATACAGAAAGTATAAGATCAACCATCTTTCTGAAATCACAGGATATTCATCCCACAGTGCTTTTTCTCTTGAGTTCAAAAGAATCACGGGCCTGCATCCGTCAGCATTTATCAAAACGCTGGATGAAATCACCTGATTTACTGTTCTGCAATGGTAAGATTATTATAACCACCTGTATTATTTAATGAGAAATTAGCAACAATTGAATTATTTAAATTAAACCAAATGTAAGGCATCAGCCTCTGCCCTGCAGTCATGTAAAATGAGGCAGTACAATTACTTCCTGCATCAATATTTCCTACACTGTTTGAGGACATGGTATTAACGCACTTTACCGTATTTACAATATTGGTAACTGCCAATCCTGCCGTATTATCATAGAGCTGCCAGATCGCTTCTATCTGAATAGGATTTAAAGGATCTGTAGTATAATTAATTGCTAATGGAGCCAGATCTGTAGTGAAAGAAGCTACATAAATTCCGTTTCGGGGTGCAGTAAAAATACCTGTGGCAGCATTGAAATTTGTACCGGAATTACTTTCAAATGTTTTACTCCAGTCTACAAGATAATTACTTGCCCTGTTCTGCAATCCTGTAGTTACCGTCGGAATAGACGGAGTGGCCAGTTTTACATTATTATTGGTTTTAGCTGCAATAACAATTACTTTATTATTTGTGGGTTGTGCTGTGAGCAAAGGAAGCCATTCATTTCCATTAGAATATTCCACTCCGTTGTTATAGCGTACTGCTCCCTCATCAGCGGCAAGCGCAGTTAGTGAAGAAGTTCCAAAGCCAATGGCTCCGTTTCCGGAATTTCTGGCATCAATTTTTGCAACCGGGATGAGAGTTCCCGCTCCTATTTTTCCGGTACTATTCACAAGAATATCATTACTCTGCTGAGCTGGGGTAAATGTTGACCCTGAAACAGGATTATCTTTTTGTCCGTCAATATGCAGAATACCTTGTGGATTTGGAGTATTGATTCCAACCTGTGAAAATACACAGTGGAAGCTTAAAGTCATTAAAATCAGTAAACAATTTTTTTTCATCATCTGTCTTTTTATAATCCGAAAATACTTAAAGAAGTAAGTGTAGCATCAGTATCCAAAGTTTTTGAACTTCCCAGTTTCTGATTCAGGCTTACTGTAATATTATCCCCCTGGTTCAGGTTAAAAATTCCTGAACAGTTTCCCGCAACACGGTTTCCAATGGTATTGGTTCCGGGATAGCTTCCTACACACTTGAACACTTTATTGGTAGTGGAAGATGTTGAATTGGTTTGAATCAAAGTTTCATACCTTGAATCATTGGCAATGCTTCCGGATGCTAATGAAAAGGTAAAGGACACAATATATACTCCTGTTTTTGAGGCTGTAAAGATTCCTGTACCAGCATTAAAGCTGCTATTTACATCCGTTTTTTTAGTCCAGCTGGTAACAGCGGTCTGCACTCCATCACCAAAACTTTGTGTCGAAGAGTTTTCTGCATCTACAAAGTCATTAGAGGTCTTATGAGCCAGAATGATCCATGAGGTTCCATTAGAATAGCTCAGATCCTGTGTTCCGGAGTTATACCTCAGCGCTCCGGCCTTAGCTGCAGAAGCAGATTGTGAAGTTCCCCCAATTCCGATTGCATTTAAACGTTCATTGGATCTAAGATCCAGTCTTGTTTTGGGAGATTTTGTTCCTGCTCCTACATTTCCTGCAGGAGTAATCACTATATCATCATAATAACTGGAAGGTATTGAAGCATTTGTGTTTTTCTGTCCGTCTATATGCACCGTTCCTTCCGGGGCAGACATATTGATTCCTATCTGAGCCTGCATCCACATGCCGCAGCCCATACATAAAGCCAGTCCTAATTTTTTTCTCATATCAAAGTGTGTTATTGTTCTAAAATAGAAAGATTTACAAAGCCATAATCATTGCTTGCAGAAGATAGATCTGTCCTCAGACTTAGATTACCATTATAAACAGACTGGTAGATATATGGCTGAAGAGTATCTCCCTTATTCAGCTGAACTCCGGCTACACAAGAACCTGCAACCTGTGCCTGTTTTGAAATATTGGAGAAAGATTTCACACATTTTTTAACAGTATTGTTTCCGTTCACTACATATCTCGCTTCCGAAAAATAGCCTGAAACTATAGGGATTCTCACAAAGTCATAGGTAAAAGAGACAAGATATACTCCGGTTCTTGGCGCTGTAAAAATACCTGTTCCGGGAGTAAAGTTTGCCGTAGGATCAGAAATCTCCGTCCATCCGGCAATACCTGTAGAAACCTGATAAGGAATTTTAACAGCAAAGTTCGCTGCCTGAATATTAGCTACCACTACAGCTTTGGTAGGGGAAGAAATAAGATCCTGCCACACAACGCCATCTGAGTACTGCATTTTTCCGCCATTCAGAGGGTTATATCTTACAGCACCTCCACCTGCTGATGAGGCCGTCTGGCTGGTCTCACCTATTCCTATTGAATTATCTGTGTTGACTGCAGACCGTGTATCTATCTTAACAGCAGGAGATAATGTTCCAATCCCTATTTCTCCTGTAGAAGTTATGACAACATCATTAGCAGCCTGTGTGGTAGAAGGAACTCCGGAGGTGGGATTATCTTTTGCCCCATCCACATGGAAAGTGGATTGAGGATTTGAAGTATTAATACCAACCTGCGCTTTTGAATAGCTGATAAAGCACAAGGGAATCAGTATTCCTTTCATCCAAATACTTAGATTTTTCATTTGATTTGTGGTTTAAAACGTGTACAATTCTCGGCCAAAGATAAATGTAAAAGCACATCATGTACAATAGCAGCCTTTAAAACAAAAACACATAAACCACTGAAAACAAGATAAGTAAGCACTTATTCCACATTATCAAAATACGGAATTTTACTATTTAAAATAAAACTACCCTTCTATTTTATGGGAAATTTTTAAAGTATTCTTATTTTTTAAAGAAAAATATTATTTTGAAGGCGCCATTAGAAAAAAAATCAGAAAGTCATGAATAAGTTCGTGGTATGATTTTTTGTCTCCCGATTTCAATATTTTACCTGTTTCGAGTTCTTCAATAATAATATCATAATGATTGCTTTTAGAATAGCTGAATGTTGAAATATAGACAACAACATTTCCTTTCTGCAATCCTAACGCTGTAGTATCTGCATCCCAATAATCAACAATCTTGTATCCGGAAAGATTTTCCCGGGATAATTGCTGTAATAGATTATTGATCTCAGTCGTTTTATTTTTCATTCAGTAAGAATGACGAAAATAAACAGAATTTTTGAATTAGGAATGGCTTTAATGAAACCTGAAATTAGCTTCCGGCAATGTATTTTTTTTCAGGAAAGCTTCATATTCCGGAGACAGTTTTGCACGTCCAAAGGTGTTTTCACCACTCATGCTTCCAAGGCGGACTTTATCCTTCCCAAATTTTCGGTTCATGGCATCCATGGCTTTCATCACGGGAAGATGCTGGTTTTGTATATCTTCTTCGAAAAGGCTGATTTGTCTCTGATCTTCGGGTACAAAATCATTCACCATCACCCCTGCCCTTTTATAATGAAATCCGTCTCTGTAAATAACTTCAAAAAGTTCATTAACCACTCTTCCTATTAAGATTGAGGAATTGGTAGGATTGGAAAGAATCCGGGTCATTGCATTTCTGTATTCAGGCAGATCTTTCCTAAAACGGTTGGTCTGCACAAAAACCGTAATCATTTTACAACAGGTATTCTGCTTTCTTAATCTTTCTGAGCAGTACATTCCAAAAGTTTCTACCCTTTCCCTTACTTCTTCTTTTTTTGTAAGCATCTGCATAAAACTTCGGGTAACAGCAATAGATTTTTTAGGAGAAGGAGCGTCCAGTTCCAGCTGACGAATTCCCTTCAGTTCATTAATCATCCTTACGCCATGAATTCCCATCATCTTCCGAACCCATATTTCAGGTTTCTGAAGAAGATCCCAGGCTTTATAGACGCCACTGTCGTTCATTTTGACGGCCAGTCTTCTTCCGATTCCCCAAACATCTGCGATATTAAGCCACTTCAATGCTTTTTCAATTTTTTCAGGAGAATCCAGAATATAAACGCCATTAAAATTATCCGGAAACTCTTTTACAATTCTATTCGCAACTTTACATAAAGTCTTAGTGGGAGCAATTCCGATACTTACGGGAATATTTTCTTTCTCATCAATCTCTTTTTTGATTTTAGAACAATATTCATGAATATCGATATACTTAAATCCTGTTAAATCAAGAAAAAGCTCATCAATACTGTAGACTTCATAATCAAGAACATAGGATTTGGCAATATTGATCACCTGCTGGCTTTTATAATTATACAATTCAAATTTTGCAGAAAAACTTTTCACATCATACTTTTGAAAAAGCTCCTTGTACTTGAATGCCGGGGCTGCCATAGGAATTCCAAGATCTTTTGCTTCTTTACTTCTGGATACAACACACCCATCGTTGTTGGAAAGAACCACAACGGGCTTGCCCTCAAGATCAAGATCTAAAGTCCTTTCACAGGAAACAAAAAAGTTATTACAATCTACAAGTGCATACATGACAGTTGTATGATAAATATCTACACAAAATTAGAGTTTTTAAAGAATAAAATAATCTTTTATACCATAATTAACATCATATTTAACAGTCTGAAAAACAAATGAATAAAATTATTAAATACGACACATTTTGTCGCATTAGTGTTTTAATTTTGGATTCAAAAACATTTATTTAATCCTATTCCACAGGCCTGGTCATTCTCAAACACTCAGGAACATCTCACACAAAAAATTAAATAAAACACGTCAAGTTTCGTCGCTTCCGCTCTATACTTTTGTATTATAACAAAATAGGAAATATGGACAAAGTAACCTTGGAACAAATTCAGAAACTTCATCCGCTGGTAAGAGATGAAGTGAAGCAAATTATACAAGAATGTAATGAAGCCCTTACCGGAAGGGCCAAGATAAGAATCACCCAGGGATTAAGATCTTTTGAAGAGCAGGAAAAGCATTATGCGATCGGAAGAATTACTTCCGGAAAAAAGGTGACCAATGCTAAAGCAGGGCAAAGCATCCACAATTATGGTCTTGCCGTAGATATCTGCCTGGTGATTGACCGAAAAACGGTAAGTTGGGATACAGTAAAAGATTGGGATAATGACAAAGTTGCCGATTGGTATGAGTGTGTAAAAATCTTTGCCCGCCATGGCTGGGACTGGGGTGGAAGCTGGAAAACCTTCAAAGACCTTCCCCACTTTGAAAAAAAGAACATTCCCTCTAAAAAAGGTTCCGTAAAAACCAGATGGAGAACACTCTTAAAGATGCCTAGAGATAAGCAGAATTATGTTGTTTTTTAACTCTCATTTATCAAACCATTAAAAGACTAACTCTCTGATTTGAAGCTCCATTTTTTTGATAAAATTAATTAAAATCATTTATAATACGACAAGTTCTGTCGCTTCCTCCGTCTATCTTTACTTTATAAGAAAACACCAAAAGCAATCCTTATAATAAGCTGAAACCAATAGATATTTTTCGGAAATCTATTGGTTTTACTTGTCTAAAGCTGCTAAATGTTTCTTTAAAAAAATGAAAAAATAACATGAAAAAGACAACCATTCTTTCTTTGGACGGAGGTGGAATAAGAGGAATCATCACCTGTATTATTCTGCGTTACATAGAAGAGCAGCTCCAGTATTATGATAAGCCAACAGCTAAGCTTGGGGATTATTTTGACCTGGTGGCAGGCAGCAGCACCGGAGGTCTGATTGCTTCTATTATTCTATGTCCCGACGAAACCCGAAAAGCAAAATATTCTATTCAGAAAGGATTAGAATTATATGCAGAAAAGGGCGGCGATATCTTCCAGGTTTCCTTTTGGGAAAAACTGGTTAATCCATTCGGATTATTGAATGAAAAAATTCCACAGGAATCACTTGAAAGGAATTTAAATGACTTTTTTGGAAATTTAGAATTAAAAGAATTAATAAAACCATGTTTAATAACAAGTTATGACATTGAGAACAGAAGAGCAAAACTTTTCAATTCATGGAATGCCAACCTCAGCACAGATAACTTCTACGTAAAAGATATCTGCAGGGCAACTTCAGCCGCACCTACCTATTTTAGTCCGGTACAGATCAAATCCATGTATGGACAGATCTTCAGCCTGATTGACGGAGGAATGTTTGCCAATAATCCTGCCCTTTGTGCTTATGCAGAGGCAAGAAAAATTCCTTTTGCCGAAATTTTAAAGAACCATCAGAAAGCCAACCATCCGAGTGTAAATGATATGATTATTGTTTCTATCGGAACAGGAATTGAAGCCAGACCTTATCCTTTTAAAAAACTGGAAAAAGCCGGGAAAATTGGCTGGGTAAGCCCGATTATTGATATTTTAATGTCTGCCAATGCAGAAACAGTAGATTATCAATTGGAACAGATGTTTCAGACACTGGGTTTGAGAAATCAGAAAAACTATTACCGCCTGAATCCCTCACTGAAAAACGCATCTCCGGCAATGGATAACGTAAAAAGGTCTAATATTGAAAACCTTATACAGGCCGGATTGAGCTATATTGATGACAACAGAGAAATCCTGAATCAGATTGTTCAAAAACTCATTAGAAATAAAATATAAGCCCTGAACCTTATAACTATCTAATATAAGCTTTAAAGATTATATTTTAAAACTGGAAAATATTTTTTAAACACGTCAAGTTTTGTCGTTTTGCCCCGATATCTTTGGAGTATCAAAAGATACAAAACAAGAATCCATAAAACTTTAAAAAGCCTTTGAATTCAACATTCGCCTATGCTGAACAACCTGAAGTATGTTCAGAATGTAACCAACATCTTATAACACAAAACATGGAAACACCCGATACCAAATTACTCTTTGACGCAAACCTCTTTACAATAGAATGGAGCGACATAGAAAATGCTGAGATAGATTATGAAAACTATCTGAACGACATTGACAACTTCCTCAGAGAAGATTTTGAATAAGATACTTTTTAGATAAAAAATAAAACACGACACGTTTTGTCGCATTAACCGCATATATTTGTCTTATAAAACTTTATCATGAAACGCAGTTCTGCTGCATCCTAAAAAAAGAGAAATGAAGAAAGATTTTTATCTGACAAGATATGCCTTAATAATTAAAAGATTAGAAAGTTCTCCGGCTACCTATTCCCAGCTGGAGGACTATCTTTTAAATTCTTTTGAATTCCAGGATGCCGGAATCAAGAGCTACTCTATCCGTACCCTGCAAAGGGATATCCGGGAGATTTCCGATCTTTTTAATCTTTCTATTCACAACAAGAAAAAGGGGGATAACCGATACTATATCGAGAGCCGACCAATCATGGAAGTGGATGAGTACAACCAGAAATTACTGGAATCTTTTCAGGTAAGTAACGCTCTGAATCTTCATCCGGATTTTTCAGATTTTATATTTTTTGAAAGCCGCAAACCAACCGGTGTGGAACATTTTTATGATCTGTTCTTTGCCATCCGAAATAAAAGGGTTGTAAGCTTTGAACATTACAATTATAAAAACAAACTGATGACCTCCAGAAAAGTTCATCCTTTAGCCTTAAAAGAATCCAAAGACCGATGGTATCTTATTGCTATTGACACCAAAGATAAAGCTTTAAAATCTTTCGGGCTTGATAGAATCAACTATCTTGACGTAGCCAAAAATCAGTTTAGAGAGAAGTACAAATATAATTTCAGAGAGCATTTCAAAAATGCATTCGGAGTAATGAATCTGACGGAGCAGAAACCACAGAATATTGTATTGAAATGCAGCCGCCATCAGGGAGAGTACATCAGAAGCTTTCCTCTTCATCAATCGCAGAAAGAGACCAAAGAAACTCCGGAAGAGATTTATTTTGAGTTCTTCCTTCATCCTACTTATGACTTTATGCAGGAAATTCTTTCTTATGGAAAAGAAGTAACTGTTCTGGAACCTAAAGGTTTAGTTGATGACATCCGTAATCATTTACAGGAATCTTTGAACCGTTATCTTGAAAGCTGATCATAAAAAACACATTTCATATTTTTTGTTATATTTACATAAATATACCCTTATTGAAAACTTTATTTGTTGGCATCAGCTGCTTTATTTCCACCTTTTTTCTGGCACAGCAGAAAGAAGAATTCAGGCTTGTAAAGAGCTATTATAACCAGCACAGAAATATGCTGAATAAAGAGTTCAAAAAAAAGTTTGATGCTGAATCCAATATGGATAAAAAAGTGGCAATAAAAGGAGATTTTCTCTTTTTCATGAAAAAAATGGACAGCATTGAAAACAATGCCTTGATCGGGGCTTTATTAAAGGTTAGAAACCTGGAAGACCTCCAAACCATCAGGAATCCTAAATTAAATCCATCCGAAAAATTTTCTGATGCAGAAAAGGTTGCGGATTATCCCGGAGGGCTTAATTCTTTGAGACAGGAAGTTGCCAATCTGCTATACGTTGATGGGGTTTATTCCTTAGAAAAAATGATAAAAACAGATGTTGATTTTATTGTAGAAAAAGATGGTACAGTAAGCAATGTTCATGCACAGGGCGATAATTTCACCTTCAACAGACAGGCAGAAATTGCATTATATTCTCTTGCAGAAAAGTTCTCTCCGGCAATGATAAAAGGAGATCCTACCACTTATCGTTTTAAATTACCTTTAACTTTAACGATCACCGATTAAAAAATGTTTACTGACGAATATTACATGAAAATGGCCCTGCAGGAAGCAGAAGCCGCTTTGGAAAAAGATGAGGTTCCTATTGGATGTGTAGTAGTTTCCAATAACAGGATTATCGCAAGAGCCCACAATCTTACCGAAACCCTGAATGATGTTACTGCTCACGCAGAAATGCAGGCCATCACTTCAGCGGCCAATTTCCTTGGAGGAAAGTATTTAAAAGACTGTACATTGTATGTAACAATGGAACCATGCGTGATGTGCTCAGGTGCACTTTCCTGGTCTCAGATTTCAAAAGTGGTGATTGGCGCACGGGATGAACAAAGAGGGTTTATCAATAAACATCTTTCTCTGCACCCGAAAACAGAAATCATTACAGGCATCATGGAAGCCGAATGTTCTTCTATTGTTAAAGATTTTTTTAAAAGTAAAAGATAACCTTTTCATTGAAAGAATTTGATTCGTGTCTTGGTGGACTTTAACCTTTTCCCAATAGTTTAGATAATAATAGTATAAAAAGCCAGAGAAAATTAAAATATTCTCTGGCTTTTGTTTTTATAGAATCAGGAATGTATTCATATTCCTTACAATCAGTCTTTAAAAATAGAGTATCTCACTATATCAAAATATTCTCCATCTTTCTTCATTTCCTGCTTTAAAACAGCTTCCTGCTCCATTCCTATTTTCTCCATTATTCTTCCGGATGCCGGGTTGTGAAGAAAATGGGTAGCAAAGATCTTATGGAAACCCAGGTCCTTAAAACCAAAATCTACAATTGCTCCTGCTGCTTCAGTTACATATCCTTTATTCCAATAAGGTATTCCTATCCAGTACCCAAGCTCCGCTTTATCATCATCCCTGTCATGCAGTCCGATAGCACCTATGATATGTCCTTCTTTGTTCCTGATAGCAAAAGTATATCCTGTTTGATTATCAAAAGCTTCCTTTGACATTTTCAGCCAGGATCTGGCATCATTTTCTACGTAAGGATACGGAATATTAGAGGTAAGATCAGAATAAATCCTATGTTGAAGATATTCAACAATAAAAGGAACATCCTTTTCTTCCAGTTGTGAGAGAATAAGTCTTTTGGTTTCTATGATGGGAAATTTTTCCATTGTATTAAGGTTAAAGTTAAGTGTAAGATAAGATATGACTTGAGCTCAACCCAGCCTTAATCTTTTAATTTATAAATCTTTCCCCAGGAAATAAAGGCCTTTCAATGTATGAAGCCTGTCCATCACATGAATCTTATCTGTCAGAGGTTTATAGATATGGGAGACACCTCCCGTTGCTACTACGAAACAATCGTCATTTACCTCCTCGTTGATGCGGCTTACAAAGCCTTCTACCATTCCCAGGAAGCCATATACCATTCCGCTTTGCATACAGGTTACTGTATCCAATCCCAAAACAGATTTTGGCTTTTTCAGTTCAATGTCCGGAAGCTGTGCGGTCTGGTTGATCAATGAATTTAAGGAAGTAACAATTCCCGGAGCAATAATCACTCCCAGGGTTTCCCCTGTTTCTGTCACACAACTGGCTGTAAGAGCGGTTCCGAAATCTATAACAATTTTCTTCCTGTTAGGGTACAGATTGTGTGCCGCCACAAGATTTGCATAAATATCTGTTCCCATCTGCTTAGATTTCGCCTGGACTCCTGAAGGAGTTGACCTATCAACAATTACAGGAGTAGTTCCGTGAATCTTTTTGATACCGGAGCTCATTACTTTGGTAAGCTGAGGTACTACTGACCCAATAATTACTTTGTCGATTTCTGTTGGCTCAATTTTATAAGTTTGATAAAGCATCAGCATCTGTACGTAAAGCTCATCTGCCGTTCTGTAAGGTTTTGTATTGATTACCCACGAAATATCACAATTATCACCATTGAAAAGACCAAATCTGATATTGCTGTTTCCTACGTTTATTACGATTGAATTCATTGATATATTTTTCAGAAGAAATTCATGATTTATAATTGAAATTCCTGCTTGATTTTGAGGGACTAAATTTAATCATTTTTATAAAAACTAGCCTTGGATCTCTTATAAATTAAGTCTATCTTAAAAATATATCTGTACATATCAACATGTGCCAGCCAGTCCTTTCTTTACAATAAACGGCGCGGAAATTTTATTTCCGCGCCGTTTATTGTATTATTTTGTATTCATTATTTTACTTCCACAAAATTATCTTCCATATTTACATCTGCAATTCTCTGGCTGAAATCAATTCCAAGAACAGATAATTGAGATTTGGTGTAAGGAATGGTAAGAGTATATTCTTTTTGCGTCCAGGGCCAGTAAGGCATTGTTTTAAGATCACCATAAATATCTTTTTGTTTCCATGTGTGAGTCATATTCAGCGGGATCTGATAAGTCACTATTTTCTTATCGGTTGTCATCACTCCGAAATCTATCGGCATTGGAACCTGACCATTGTTGATTAAGGTAATAGTTGTAGATTTTGCATCGTATTTTACATCTTTTATTCCGTAATCAATTGTTTTTGTAGTGTTGATCCAATAATTATGGAACCATTTCAGATCCATTCCGGAAACTTTTTGTGCAATGTGAAGAAAATCCCTGTCAGAAGGATGTTTCATACTCCATTGGTCATAATACTGTTTCAAGGTTTCTGCAAGGTTCTGTTCTCCCATAATATATCCAAGCTGCACCAGGTATAATTCTCCTTTTACATAAGATGCATATGTATAAGATGTACCATTATCATGGTGATCCCCCAGCCATACTGCAGGTTCTTCTATTCCTTTTTTAATAAATTTTCTGTAGGCATCCAATCTTTCCATAAAAGGATTCGGCAGATCTTCAGGAAATAGCTGATACATGGTATATCCTTCCGCATAGCTTGTAAAACCTTCATCCATCCATGGACGTACAGATTCATTGGTAGCCAGCATCTGCTGATACCATGAGTGAGATCCTTCGTGAGCCATTAAGCCCATTAAATCTTTAACGTTTTTCGCTTCACCTAAAATCATGGTACACATTCCGTATTCCATTCCGCCGTCACCTCCCTGAATGAATGCATAAGTAGGATATACATATTTTCCAAAGTGGGCATTCATAATCTGGAAATACTTAGTGATATAAGGCTGTGATTCGCCCCATGCTTTTGTTTTATCGTTTTTCTGATATACCAGATAGACTTTCGGACCTTCCGGAACATTGAAGCTTTCTACAGAATAATCTCTGTCTGCACTCCACGCAAAATCAAGAATGTTTTTTGCCGTCCATTTCCAGATTGCTTTTTTGTCTTTTTCAGTTTTTATTTTAGCATTGGCATCATATCCTTTTACTTCTGTTGGGTTTTCAAGGATACCTCCTGCTCCTACAACATAATCTTTGTTGATTTTAATAGTAACATCAAAGTCTGAGAACGGAGCATGAAATTCTCTTCCCAGATAATCAAAGGTTGCCCAGCCGTCATAATCGTACTCAGCAATTTTCGGATACCACTGCGTCATTGTCATGTCTACTCCTTCCCTGTTATTTCTTCCGCTTCTTCTGATCTGCTGAGGAATCACGGAATCCCAATCCATTGTAAAAGTAGTTGTAGAATTCGGTTTTATAGGTTCTGCCAGGTATACTTTCATAATGGTTTCCTGAACTTCAAATTTCAGGTCTTTCCCATTTTGTTTAATCCAATGGATATTCTGAGCTCCTTCCTGATCTTTTGGAATAGAAGCAAGCCTTGAGATCCCATCTTTCTGCAACCTTCCGTCACCATTCTTGCCTTGGGAAGCCACTCTTTGATCCATCATGGAATTAGGTTTGAAAGCATTCCAATATAGATGGAAATATACCACATTCAGCTCATCCGGCGAATTGTTGGTGTATTCTAAAGTCTGTTTTCCCTGATAGGTAAATTTTTCAGCATTGACATCAATATCCATCTTGTACTTCGCAGCCTGCTGATAATAAGCTCCTTGCTGAGCCTGAAATTGTGAAATGATAAACGCAAAAATGATTGCAGCCGATTTTCTCATTTAAAATTTTATTTTTTTTTAAAGGTAGTAATTTAAACAAGATCCTCAAATAGGAGTTATTTTGAGATTTTAGTCTGTTTAATATAGCTTTAGATGAATATTAATCGAGATTGTTAAACTTTTTAGGGGCTTTATTTGAACATCACCTTGCCAAGGTTTAAAACCCTGACAAGGTGATGTTATTTTAAAAGTAATTTTTACTGGTTCTTCAACAGTTTTTTGATTAGAGTAATCTGTCCCAGGTGATAGTAGCTATGTTCGATCATTCCGTCTATATTTCTGCGGTAAGACCCATATTTTTCATCAACAAAAACTTCATCAAGTTTAGAATCGGGCATCTGTTCAAGTAATGCAGCAAACTTTTCAGAATCTATCCAAAGTTTATTTAACAGATTTTCCCATTGTTCCCGGGATTCTATGGGAGGAAGATCAAAACTGAATTTATCTTTAATCTCGAGATCTCCTCCTTCAAAAACATTGACAATTCCTGCAATATAATAATCGATGTGAAAAGTGAGCATAGCAATCGTATTTAAAGAATCTACCTTCTTCACAGCCTGTTCCCAGGTTACATCTGAAAGCTGATCCTTAAAATTGGTATTGGCAATCCAGAAACCGTCAAGCAGCACTTCTCTGAATCTTTTTGATAATTCTGATACTGAACTCATTGTGTAGTATTTTGTTTTCTAAAGATAGGCAATTGGATAATCATTTTTAAACTTCCTTCAGGTTTTGCAGATAACACAGAGGCTCATAAGTTTTCTCAATATAAAAAACCTCAAATGCAAAATACATCTGAGGTTGATATTATACTATTGAATTACAATTATTTTTTAGTTGAAGCTTCTTTCTTTCCGCTTCTTAGAATTTTCTCAAGGATTCTTAAAGTAATCAGATAAGTTGGTTTTACTCCTGTAAGCCCAAGCCCTCCTGAAGATAATGTACTTCCTGTTTCCAATGGATTATCAGAAGCGTAATAAGCATACATTACAAACAGATCCGGTGAAATATGGTGTCTGATCTTCGACGCTACCTGAATCGCTTTCTGATAATGTGCTCCTTCCATTTCCAGACCAATCGCTTTCCATGAAGTATTCATAAAGTAGGATAAAATATCTCTGTTTTGCAGTGAAGTTCCTAAAACAGTAATCATTGGGCCTTCAAAAGCTTTTAATTCATCATCTTTGAAATCTTCCAGCTTCAATGCATTCTCAAATGGATAGTTGTCCGCAGTTCCTTCAAAAATATGAGAAGTAGGAATCATAATATCTCCTTTTTCTCCTGTAAGAATTCCTGCTTTCCCCATAATAGAGACAGATTTCACTTTCATCATATAGATTTCCCCTTTGTGCTCAAAAGGTCTTAAAAGCTCATCCATTACCTCAAAAGCCTGCTCTCCGAATGCATAGTCAAAAACCATTACTACATCATCTCCTCCGAACTTGCAATCTGCAAATGGTGTATTCTTTAGATCTGTTTTGCTGAGGTCTATAATCTGAACATCTATATTACTTCCACTTTTATCGGCAATATGAATCATCCCTTCATCCAAAGCATACTTTAAAACTTTATCACGAAGTTCTTTTTTGTTCGAAATATCTTCGTACAGTTTATAATCCACTTCATGATGCTGTTTCTTTTTAAGTGCATTATTGGCATACAGCATATTTTTCACAGAGTGCATATTGGCAGAAATAATATGCAGCGGACGCATGTGAAGATTGTTTTCAAATAAAACCTCTTTCACTTTATTCGCCCATTTCTCACCAAAATAATGATGCCCTACTCTTTCCTTTAATATAGAACTGAAATGAATTTCTCTTTCTCTGCTGCTTTTAGCATCTTCAAGACTTACCTTTCCTAAGTTGTAGATAATTTTGAATAAACGGTCAGGATTATGATCATCACCAAAAGTATTATAAGCTCTTAGCGTTTCATCAAAAGATCTTCCTATTAAAGAAGAAAGATGAATAAGTGCCACTTCTTTTTCTTTTCTGCTGTATTTCTTTTCACCCTTCACCACTTCTTCAATAATTTTGAAGGCACGTGTCGGTTTCCAGTTTTCGTCCTGGATGAATGCCAGGTTACGGATTTTATCAGCTTCTATAAAAAGGAAGGTAAGATGGGTAAGAATGTCATAAATTTCGGAACGGCCCAAAAGAACCTCAATATTCATCTGGTGTTCGTCTATTCTATAACAGTTTCTTCTTCTTTTCTTAGGAACAATAGGTTCGAAACTTCCTTTATCAAACCCTTCATCTGATGTAAGATGAATAAAAGCACATTCTTCAATCCCTTCCGGAAGTCTGTCTAAAACATACATCAACCCGTCAAGTTCCAATTTGCTTGGAATATTCATGGTACCATAAATCTCTGGGTTGATTGTCTTCAGCAAACTTCTGATGCTCTCTCCTGAAACTCCTCCTGGCTTGAAAAATCCTCTATAAAATAAGTGTCTCATAGAAATGTACAGTCTTTCAATAGCCTCCGTTGTTTCTCTTGCTCTAGAATTTGTCATAAAATAAATTTCACACAAATATACAAAATCTCCACTCAACTTATTTTAACTATCTTTTAATAAGTTGTTTAAAACCTATAGATAAGCGGGTTTTATTTTGGAATATTTTAACCCGTTCTATTATTTTGTCTGATACTTATTGTAGTATTATTTTGAACCTGTACTGTATTCACTTTCCATTTCTCTTTCATCTTTTCACTTATTTCAGAAAAAAATCAAGAATTAGTTTAAAATAATTGTAATTTTAATGCTATACAATTCCATACACCATCGGATTGTATATTCTCTTTTTGCACGGCTAAAGTTAATATCTCTGGTTTTTCAAGCCTGCGAATGTTAACTTTTAACCACAAATCAGCAACACACCCCAACAAAAACACCCAAACAAGCGTTTAAATTATATAAATTTTCAAAATACCCCTAAAATTTTTAGGGTTAAAATATTTTCAATTCATTTTTTTTGTAAATTTGCCCTGTAAAAAATCAACCCAATTATGTCAACCTTAAGATTCAAAGCATTAGAAACCCTTCCATTTAAGGATTTCAGAAAAGACAACTCTGTTGAAATCCCTGCGAAATTATCAGAGCTATTCTGTAAAAATGTTTTCTCAGAAGAAACAATGAGAGAATATTTAACTAAAGAAGCATTCGGTTCTATTATGGATGCTATTAAAAAAGGAACTAAAATCCAGAGACACATTGCAGACCAGGTAGCTGTAGCAATGAAAGACTGGGCAATGAGCAAAGGTGTAACACACTACACTCACTGGTTTCAGCCTTTGACGGGTACTACTGCAGAAAAGCACGACTCATTCTTCACTCCAATTGAAGGAGGTAGAGCTATCGAGAGATTCAGTGGAAACATGCTTATTCAGCAGGAGCCTGATGCATCGTCTTTCCCGAACGGAGGTATCAGAAATACTTTTGAAGCAAGAGGATATACAGCTTGGGATCCTACATCTCCGGCATTCATTATGGGAACTACATTATGTATTCCTTCCATCTTCATCTCTTATACAGGAGAAACATTAGATTACAAAGCTCCTCTTTTAAGAGCTTTAAACGCTGTAGATGAAGCTGCAACTAATGTAATGCAGTATTTTGACAAAAACGTAACGAAGGTAACTCCTACTTTGGGTTGGGAGCAGGAATATTTCCTTGTAGATTCAGCATTATATCAATCTCGTCCGGATCTTGTATTAACAGGTAAAACATTACTTGGACATTCACCGGCAAAAGGACAGCAATTGGATGACCACTATTTTGGTTCTATTCCTACAAGAGTAATGAACTTCATGAAAGAGTTGGAAATCGAATGTATGAAATTGGGAATTCCTGCAACAACAAGACACAACGAGGTTGCACCAAATCAGTTCGAGCTTGCACCAATGTTTGAAGAAGTAAACGTTGCTGTAGACCACAACTCATTGTTGATGGATATTATGGCAAGAGTAGCTCACAAACACCACTTCCACATTCTTTTCCACGAAAAACCATTCGCTGGAGTAAACGGAAGCGGAAAACACAACAACTGGTCTTTAGCTACAGATACTGGAGAAAACCTTTTAAGCCCAGGAAAAAATCCAAAGAAAAACTTACAGTTCTTAACATTCTTTGTTAACACCATTAAGGCGGTTCACGAATATGCAGATCTTTTAAGAGCAAGTATTGCTTCTGCAAGCAATGACCACAGACTTGGCGCCAATGAAGCTCCACCGGCAATTATTTCCGTATTCATCGGAACTCAGCTGTTCAGCGTATTGGAAGAACTTGAAAAAGTAACGAACGGAAAATTATCTCCGGAAGAGAAAACAGAATTAAAATTAAATGTAGTTGGAAAAATTCCTGAAATTTTATTAGATAATACTGATAGAAACAGAACTTCCCCATTTGCATTTACAGGAAATAAATTTGAAATTAGAGCGGTAGGTTCTTCTGCAAACTGCGCAGAGTCTATGACTGTAATGAACACTATTGCAGCAAAACAGCTTAATGATTTCAAGAAAGAAGTTGATGCTTTAATTGAAACTGGTCTTAAGAAAGATGAAGCTATCTTTAATGTATTGAGAGAATACATCAAGCAATGTAAAAACATTATGTTTGAAGGAGACGGATATTCTGATGACTGGGCTAAAGAAGCTAAAAAAAGAGGATTGAACAACCTTAAAACAACTCCGGAAGCTTTAAAGCAGGAAATGGATAAAAAATTCTTAGACCTATATGAAGAGATGGGAATTTTCAACCATAGAGAAGTAGAGGCAAGAAATGAAATTAAATTAGAGAAGTACTCTACTGTTATTGATATTGAAGCAAGAGTGCTGGGTGATATCGCAAGAAACCACATCATTCCTTCTGCATTAAATTATCAGAACAGATTAATTGAAAACGTAAAAGGTCTTAAAGAAATCTTTGGTGACAAAGAATTCAAATCGCTAGCTAAAGAACAGATGAGTTTAATTACAAGCATTTCTGAAAATGTTTCTAAAATTAAACTTGGTGTTGAAGATCTTCTTAAAGCAAGAGAAGCAGCAAAAGGTATTTCAGACAGCCAAAAACAGGCAGAAAGCTATTGTAACAAAGTAAAACCATTATTCGATCCTATCAGAGAGGCTTCTGATGCATTGGAAATGATGGTAGACGATGAGCTTTGGCCAATGACAAAATACAGAGAAATGTTGTTTACAAAATAACGTCCTGTAAAGTTCCATATTAGTTTAAATTCCTCGGTTTTCCGGGGAATTTTTTTGTTTTATTAACAGTCTTGAAAATGAGAGTTTTAAATTACAAAACCTGATATATAGAAGAAAATCGATTTAGTTTGTTAAAGAATCTTAATAAAAAAAACCGCACACTTACCAAAAATAGGCCGTTGCGGTTTATTTTTCTTTAACATATGCAAATTATATGTTAAAATGTGTTAAAATAAGATCCTGACAATTATCATATCAGGGGTCTTTTATTCGGAATCTCTACTTTTGTATTGCTTTTGAAAATAAATATTCCTTTTTAACACGGATAATCAAATATATATGAAGAAAAGAGTTTTGTTTTATTTAGTTGCTTTAGTTACTACAGTTTCATTGCAATCGTGCGCTACAAATTATGTGGTTTCAAAACCAGCAACTTACACAAAAGAATACAAAACAGATGCCAAACTAGCTTCTATAGATAACAAAAGAATAGAGCAGGATAAGCAGAAACTTATCGACTCTTTCCTTGCTGAAAAAGCAGCATCTATCGCTAGTGCTAAAAAAGCAGTTAAGAATTCTGAGATTGCAAAAGCAATCAAACATAATAAAACCATTGATGGTATCCTTGAAGAAGCTGAAACGTACCTTGGGACTCCTTACAGATACGGAGGAACTACAAGAAACGGTATAGATTGTTCAGCTTTTGTTCTTTCTGTATTCGGAGCAGCAGCAGGCCTTAGCTTACCTAGAGTAGCAGCATCTCAGGCTCAGGAAGGGGAAAGAATTGAAAAAGGAGAACTACAGAAAGGAGATTTGATTTTCTTTTCTCACGGAAGAAGAATTTCTCACGTAGGTATTGTAGAAAGTGTTTCTGAAGAGGGTGAGATTAAGTTTATCCACGCAGCAACATCAAAAGGAGTAATGATTTCTTCACTGAATGATTCTTATTGGGGACCTAAGTTCAGATTCGCAAAGAGAGTAATCAACGAAGAAGGAGACGCTTACAATAACTTAGCAGCAACTACTCCCGCTACACCAGCAAATTTTTAATTTTATAAATAATTGATTTAAATAATGAAGCCATCAGAATTCTGATGGCTTTTTTATATGTTTGAAGTAAGGCTAAGTTTCGGCTAAAGTCAAAGGAATATGTATTAAAAATAAAATCGGCTACAACCCACTCCTACTGAATCAATATTTATATCTTTTATAAGCAATCGTTATACGGCCAAAGACATCAGCTATTCTTATCAATTTCAATATCCAGCTTATACAAGAGTCCATATATTTCAGAAAGCGAAAATTTGGCCTTTTTAAGCCTGTTTAAAGCCGGATCTATTGAATAGTTAACCGAAGTCCTGAAATCTGCCTTTTCAAGGTTTGCAGCATCGAAAACAGCGCCTGAAAAATCACAATTATTAAAGATAGCATTTGATGCATCGCATTCTGTGAAATCTGCTTCAATCAATCTGGAATTTTTGAAAACCGTTTTCTTAATGGATGTCTGGTAGAAAACTGAATTATTCAAAGCACATCCTTCAAATGCAAAAGATAATCCGAATGCATTACAATCAGTAAACTGAAGACCAAACATTTTACATTCTTTGAAAATCACATTATGAAAAGCCGTCCTCACAAGCTTTGCCATGCTGAGGTTACATTCTATCCATTCACAGTCTGTAAAGCTGAATCCCGAAAGGTTTGCATACTCAAAATTACAGTTCCGGAAAGTACAGTTTTCGTACTCTCCTTTTTCTAAAGAATGCTGTGTGAAATCTTTGTTCTCGAAATTTTCGTCGGAGAAATATGACTGTTTCATAAAAAATTGTGTTGATGAGTGTTATTTTTCTCTCACTGATTTTGCAGATTCCGCTGATTTATTTTGAAACGAATTCAAGCAGAAAAATTGTAACCCTCCACCAACCAGCTTCTAAATTCCGTATTCTACACCAAACTGTTTTTATCAGAATAATTAAGTTTAAAGAAAATAAAAGTCATCATAGAGAATGCCAGCAAAGAACTTCCTCCATAACTAAAATACGGAAGAGGAATCCCAACTGTAGGAAAAAGTCCCATAACCATCCCTAAATTGATTGAAAAGTGCATTAGCAGAATTGAGGCAAAACAATATCCGAAGACACGGTTAAAAGTAGATTTCTGCCTTTCTGCGAGATAATATATTCTTCCGATATAAATCATGTAACATAAGATAAGAATTGCACTTCCTAAAAAACCCCATTCTTCTCCTACTGTACAAAAGATATAATCCGTTTCCTGCTCGGGTACAAATTTTCCCTGGGTAACTGATCCTTCACGGTATCCTTTACCCCAAAGCCCACCGGATCCGATAGCTGTTTTGGAATATAACAAGTTGTATCCTGAAGTATCTCTAAATGCCTTTTCACCTTTATAAAGAACATCAATTCTTTCTCGCTGGTGTTTAGGAAGTTTTTCTAAAATAGTTGGAGATGCAAAAGCCAGTCCGCACAGTAAAAGAACAGATCCTGAAATCCCTGAAATAGAAATTACATCCCAGGACATTCTATGATAATTCATCGCTATCAGAATACCGGCAATTACCAGAACAGCCACTGCAACATAAACAGGAGGAACTGCTAATGAAATCAGAAATACTCCGGCAAAAAGGAATCCTATTCCAAACAAAAGACCACTCAGTCCTTCTCTGTATAAAGCAATGAAAAATGCAATAAATACAAGCATGGAACCTACATCCGGAATAGCAAGAACAACAACCGCCGGTACACCAATAATGGCTAAGGTAGTCCATAATGACTTCCGGTTTTTAAGGTTAAAATCAGGTCCGGAAACATAGTTGGCAAGCATCAGCGCAGTTCCTATCTTCGCAAATTCTACAGGCTGCATGGTAAAACTTCCAAATTTATACCAGTTTTTCTGTCCCAGAATTTCTTTTCCAAAAGGAAAAAGTCCTATAAGCAACAAGACTCCGCCAATGTAAATAATCCCGGCCATATTTTCAAAGAACTTACTTCTGCTGAAAAATATGATAAGTCCTACAAATAATGAAATACAGAAAAAGATCAATTGCTTTTCCCCTAGTTTCTGGTCAACACTGTAAATATTTGCAATGGCAAAAACACAAAGCAGGAAATACAGCCCAAGGCCTAATTTATCTATTCCTTCAGTCCATTTCATTGCTTGACAGTTTTTTTAGCCGTGTTATTCTTTTTAGTTTCCTCTTCTATTTTTTTCTGTAGTTTGGCTTTTTGCTGTTTTACCAGCTCCAGACTATCTTTTATTCTTTTTTGCTTAATTGAATCCGGTTTAGGATCAACGTATAACCCTTTACGTTTCAAATCTGCAATCCACTGCCTTTTATACTCTGGCATGAAACTCGAGGTGATCATTTTTTTATAAAGATTTTCTCTTTTCAAATCACCAGTAATATATTTTTCAGCAATTACCGTACAGGCCGGCCCAGCCCATGTTGCCCCGAATCCTGCATGCTCCATTACTGCTACTACAACAATTTTCGGCTTTTCAGCAGGAGCAATCAATACAAAGATAGAGTTATCCTTTCCTTGCGGAACCTGTGCTGTACCTGTTTTTGCTAATTGTGTAAAGTCATTGGATTTCAAACCTCTTGCCGTTCCTCTCAAAACTACAGCTTCCATCCCTTTTAAAACGGGCTCAAAATGTTTTGGATCAACCAGCGTTTGGTGTTTAACCTTAAATCTTGGATCCGGGTTTGCCTTTCCGTCAATTGCTTTTACGATATGAGGCGTATAATACCATCCTTTGTTAGCAATAGCTGCTACATAGTTGGCCAGCTGAATAGGAGTTACCAAAACATCTCCCTGCCCCATCCCATTATAGATAGCACCAGTTGACATTTCATCCCAGTTTTTAAAATCAGTTCGTTGAGAACCGCTTGCTTTCATGATAGCTTTAAACCTTTTTTCGTAAAAATCTCCTGAAGGTATTCTTCCTTTTGCTCCCACAGCAAAATCATTATTCAAAAATTCTCCCACTCCAAAGCTGCTCATGATCTTTTTCCATTCATCAACACCTTTTGAAGGATTTCCTGGATATTTCTTGATAATAGCAATAAATGCATAGGTAAAGAAACAGTTACTGGAAACCTGAATGGAAGGAATTAGCGGATCAGCTCCACCATGCCCCTTAATTCTTTTCCCTTTATAGAAAAAACCGCCACCACAAGGGAAAATAGTCTTTTCATCCATTACTCCCATTTGCATTGCCGCCAGAGCAGTCAATAATTTGAATGTTGACCCCGGAGGATATCCTGCCTGTAAAGAACGGTCAAAAGTGGGCTTATTTTCGTAAAGCGTATCTTTTGACAGGGCATATAAATTTTTTGATTTGTAGGGTCCGGTGAAAAGATTCGGATCAATATCCGGTCCGGTAGCCGCAACCAGTACTTCCCCATTATTAGGATCTAAAGCTACAATTGCACCATGTTTGTTTACAAGCATTTCTTCAGCTGTTCTCTGAAGATCATAATCAATAGTTAATGTAATATCTTTACCGGTAATCACATCTTTATCCAAAGACCCGTTTTTATAAGAACCGATATTTCGGAGCCTGATATCTTTTTGGATGTATTTCACTCCTTTTACTCCACGAAGTTCTTTCTCGTAGGATTTTTCAACCCCTGTTTTTCCGATAAAATCTCCTGGTAAATAGTATGCAGAGTCTTTTTTTATTTCACGTTCATTTACTTCGCTGGTATATCCCAGAAGGTTACCTGAAGTAGAAACTTCATATTGACGCTGAGGTCTTTGTACAATATTAAAGGCCGGGTATTTAAAAATAATTTCCTGAACTCTTGCTATGTCTTCTCTGCTCAGATCCTTCAGGAAAGTCATTGGAGTCAGTTTGGAATAATATTTTTCCTTTTTAATAACATCAATTCTTTTGATAAAATCTGCCTTGGAGATCTTCATCAGACTGCAAAAACCAAGAGTATCAAAATCCGGTCGCATTAAGGCCTGTGTAAAAGAAACTTCATAAGCAGGCTGGTTTCCCACCATAATTTTACCATTCCTGTCAAAAATGACTCCACGCTGTGGAATAACATATTCGGTTTTGATGGAGGTATTTGCAGCATTTAATGCATAACGGTCTGTAAACAACTGTAAATAGGCGAGTCTCGCCACAAAAATAAGGGCGATGACAACGAGGATGGAAAAAATTTTAAAATAACGTGTGTTCAAACTTTTTGTTTGATTTTAAATATTAATGCGTAAATGACTATAAATATAAATGAAATTACACTAGTCACCAACACATTAAACAATATTTCGAAAAATCTGCTAAACTTGAAGAATTCTATATACTGTACCAAAAGCTGGTGCAGAAAAATACTAGAAAATAAAAACAGTAAAAACTGTGCCCATTGAAGGGACTGAAAAGAGAAAAAGTCCGTAGACGTATCGGTAGAAGTTCTGAAAATCAGCGTTCTGAAATAAGCAATCAACGTTGTCGCAAATGCATTGATCCCCCACGAATACAGAAAACCGTCAATAGACAATCCTATTAAAAAGCTCAATGCCAGGAACTGAAATTTATTCCTGAAAAAAGGATAAAACATGACAAATACGGGATATAATACCGGAGTATATTTCCCGAAAAGCGTAATCCTGTTCAATACAAATATCTGTAATGCCACAAGAAAAATCATGATCAATATATCAGTAAATAAAGTCCTGCTAATCATTTTCTTTTTTTATTACAGCCTGCATAGTGTCCTGAATCTTCTGCACTTCTGCTTTCTTAAGATTCTTCACTACATACACTTTATTCAACGCTCCCATTTTTTCACTCAGCTCAACGGAGATGTCCCAGAAGCCGGTTTTATTATCTACAGAATATCCTGCAATAGTACCAATAGTTACTCCCTTAGGGAAGATTGCAGATTTACCGTCTGTAACAACAGTATCACCTACTTTTAACGCAACATACTTTGGAATATCTGCAAGGTGCATCACTCTGGAGTTATCACCATTCCACGTTAAAGTACCGAAATATCCTGAATTTTTGAGTGCTGCATTAATTCTGATCTTGTTGACACTTAAGACCGACTGAACTAATGCATAACTGTCTGTAGAATTAATTACAATTCCCGCAATACCTCTTGGCGCCATTACCCCCATCTGAGGAAAGACTCCATCTCTACGGCCGCGGTTGATTGTAAAATAGTTGTTCCTTCTGTTGATACTGTTGAAAACAATTTCTCCATCAACAAAAGTATAGATCTGCCCACCACCAATGGTATCATGAACTCTTTTGAAAACAGGATTCTTTGATCCGTCTTTTCCGTAGAGTTCAGTCATAAGGGCTTTATTCTGAACCACAAGATCTTCGTTGATCTGTTTTAGTTTCAGATAAGAAACTCCTTCATCAATATATCCTGAAACCCAGGAATTGAACGCAGCTGTCTGCCCCGCTATCCAGGATTTCTGCATGGCATTTCTGGAGAATATCAAAACCAGAGCAATAATTTGCAGAAATATAAAGAAGACGAAAAGAGTATTCTTCGAAAATAATCTCAGCAAAAATCCCATTCAGATATAAAGTCGTAAAAAGTTAAAATTATTTAATTAAGAAATTGAACTTATCCATATTCTTAAGGGCAATACCTGTTCCGCGAACTACAGCTCTCAACGGATCTTCCGCAACGAATACAGGAAGACCTGTCTTTTTGTGGATCCTGTCCGCAAGACCTCTTAATAACGCTCCTCCTCCGGCAAGATAAATACCTGTTTTGTAAATATCAGCTGCAAGTTCCGGTGGTGTAAGAGAAAGAGTTTCCATTACAGCATCCTCGATTCTGATGATCGATTTGTCTAATGCTCTTGCAATCTCTTTGTATCCAACCATAATTTCTTTAGGTTTACCTGTAATAAGGTCTCTTCCCTGTACCGGGATATCCTCGATGTCTACATCAAGATCTTCTACTGCAGAACCTACTTCAATTTTGATTCTTTCAGCAGTTCTTTCTCCGATATAAAGGTTATGGTGAGTTCTTAAGTAATAAGCAATATCATTAGTAAATACATCTCCTGCAATTTTCACAGATTTATCGCATACGATACCTCCTAAAGCCACTACAGCAATTTCTGTAGTACCTCCACCTATATCGATGATCATATTTCCTTCAGGCTTCTGTACGTCTATCCCTACCCCAATTGCTGCTGCCATTGGTTCATAGATCAATCTTACTTCTTTTGCATTTACTTTTTGAGCAGAGTCTCTTACAGCTCTTTTTTCAACTTCAGTGATACCAGAAGGGATACAGATTACAATTCGTAATGCCGGTTGAATGAATTTACCTTTGATTCCGGGAATTTTTTTGATAAATTCCTTGATCATGTGTTCAGAAGCATGGAAGTCAGCAATAACACCATCTTTCAAAGGACGGATAGTCTTGATATCCTCGTGAGTTTTACCTTGCATATGCTTAGCCTGTTCCCCTACAGCAATGGGTTTACCCGTAGAACGTTCAATTGCAACAATTGACGGTTGATCTATAACAATTTTATTATTATGGATAATAAGGGTATTAGCCGTTCCCAGGTCTATCGCAATTTCTTGCGTAAACATATCAAATAAACTCATATTTTTCTTCTGATTTTAAGATTACAAAGATATAAATTTAAGACTACTAAAGAAATTTCCCATCAACTTAATTTGGTTAAAATTTTATTAAAATTTATAATTCTTTATTAACTTTGAGTTTAGATATTTACAGACTTTGAGTTAAACTAAAATTAATGGGTTGTTAAAAGGGTGAAAAAGCGAAATCACGGAAGGATGAAAAAGCAGAGACAGAAGAGACAAACGGGCTTTTAAGCAGCCCAGCCTTACATTTAAAAATTTTTATTTACTTCTTAAAAAATCAATTAATAAAAATAATTAATAGTAAAACTTAAGAAACTCCCCCTAGTAGAAGTAAATTCACTTTTTATCACTCTGCCCCTTCATCTTTAACTACCTTATAGTTTTTTACGATAATTATCATATACACTATCTGAGAGTGATTAATTAAAAAAAGCGTAAATTTGCGACTGCTTATGTTACAGTATTCCAACATTCATCGAACGTCAAATTTTGCCGTGCTTTCTATAAGTTACGAGAAAGCCGACGTAGAAACGAGAGGAAAGTTTGCATTCTTTGATGAAAACATCAAAAACTTTGTTTCCAGAGTCCACCAGGAAGATCTTGGAGATGCATTTGTGGTTTCCACCTGTAACAGGACCGAAATTTATACTACTTCTCCCAATTACCTTTTAGTTGCTGAAGAATATTGCAAAACCATTGGAGTACATCTTACGGATTTTCTTCAGTTTGCCAATATTCTCACCAAGGAAGAAGCTCTGATCCATCTTTTCAGAGTTGCAGCGGGACTTGAAAGTCAGATTATCGGAGATTTTGAAATTATCGGACAGATCAAAAAAGCATACAGCCGTTTCAAAAAAGAGAGACAAAATTCTAATCCTTATCTTGAAAGAGCTATCAATGCAGCTATTCAAATCTCGAAAAGAATAAAAAACGAAACCGGCATCTCCAATGGTGCAGCTTCTGTTTCCTATGCAGCGGTTCATTATATTTTAAACAGCCAGAAAAGAATTGCCGAAAAGAACATTCTTCTTTTGGGAGTAGGTGAGATTGGACAGAACACTGTTGAAAATCTTGTAAAGCACGTCTTTCAGCCGAAAATTAAAATTGCCAACAGAACTCAGGAGAAAGCTGAAAAGATTTCCCAGAAATATAATATTCCTCATGTTGATTATTCTGATTTTGACAAGGAATTAAAAAACACCGATATTCTTATTGTGGCAACAGGAGCCAAACATCCTATTGTCAACCAGTCTCATTTCCCGAACGGAAAAGAAACACTGGTCATTGATCTTTCTATTCCGCATAACGTCGAAAAGAATGTTACCGAAAATGAGAACGTAACATTGATTGATGTAGATGAGCTTTCAAAACAGATCCAGGAAACGATTCAACAGCGTGAAAGAGAAATCCCGAAAGCTGAAAAAATCATCAAGGAACTGATGAAAGACTTTATTGAATGGGAGAAAAAGAGAAAGCTTGCACCGAATATCCACCATTTCAAAGCCGTTTTAAAGAACATGGAACGCAATGAAATGCATAATTTTTATAAAAAAAATAAATACATAAACATCACGGACATGGAACTTTCTGATAAAATGATCCAGAAAATCACCAACCGTTTTGCAAAATATATCATCGATAACCCTTTAAAAGCCGAAGAAATTAGTAAATTAATGCACGAAATATTAGTTGAACAACCAAACAACGAATTCAATGAAAAGCATTAGAATCGGAACGAGAAATTCCGCACTTGCACTTTGGCAGGCAAGAGAGGTTGCAAGGCACCTTCAAAACAACAATTATTTAACGGAGATTGTTCCTATCGTTTCTTCTGGCGATAAGAATCTCAATCAACCTTTATATTCTTTAGGAATCACCGGGGTTTTCACAAGAGACCTTGATATTGCCTTATTGAATGACGAAATTGATATTGCTGTACATTCTTTAAAAGACGTTCCTACTCAATTGCCTCAAAACATTGAGATGATCGCTTATCTTGAAAGAGATTACCCGCAGGACATCCTGATCAGAAAAGAATCTGCAAGGAATAAAGAATTCCATGAGCTTAAACTGGCTACCAGCAGCTTAAGAAGAAGAGCTTTCTGGCTGAGAAATTATCCGACTACTGATTTTTCGGATATCCGTGGAAATATTCAAACCAGACTTCAAAAACTGGAAGACGGAAATTTTGATGCGACCATTCTATCTTTGGCCGGAATCAAAAGAATGAAAATGGAAATCGATTACGAAATGCTTCCATTAATGATTTCTGCTCCATCACAAGGAGTAATTTCCGTAGCAGGACATACTGACAAACCTGAAATCAACGAGATTGTACGTCAGATCAACCACAATCCAACCCAAATCTGTGTAGAAATTGAAAGAAATTTCTTAAGTACTTTGGAAGGAGGCTGCACTGCCCCTATCGGAGCTTTTGCAGAAATCATCGGGGATCAGATCCGCTTCAAGGCAGCACTTTGTTCTTTGGATGGAAAAAACTGCATTGCTGTGGATGAAAACTTTGTATATACTCCGACAGAAAATTTTGGAGAAAAGTTTGCAAAAGTTGTTCTTGAAAACGGAGGAAAAGAATTAATGGCAGAAATCAAAAGCCAGATCTGATATTTCAGATTATAAATTCTTTCTGCTCATCTTTTTCATCTTCTTAATTTTACAGACATGAAAATCTTATTTACCAAAAATATAGACCAGACGATTATATCCAAAGAATTAGGAGAGGATATTTTGGCCGACTGTGTTGAGGTAATTAAGACCAAACCTATTATGATCAGTCCTTTTGATCTGAAAAATTACTCATTGATTTTTACAAGTGCAAATGGAGTCATTTCATTTTTTAAAAACAGATTTAAACCTAATGAGGATTTTACAGCCAGGAATTATAATAAGATCTATTGTGTTGGTGAAAAAACGAAGAGAGAATTAAGAAAACACGGCTTCGGAACATTTAAGGTTTTGAAAAATGCTGATACTCTTTCCCAATTCATTATCGGAAAATGCCAGCATGAGCAATTTCTTCATTTCTGCGGCAACCTTGCCATCAACGTTCTGGATAAGGAACTTCCCTTACAAAATATTAAGTACAAAAAAGTTACGATATATAACACTGAGGAAACTCATCCTTTAATAAATGAAAAATATCATGCTGCAGTATTTTTTAGTCCGAGCGGAGTTCGTAGTTTTGCAAGGCGAAATTCTCTGGAAGGCATGAAGATATTTTCAATTGGCGAAACTACTTCCGGTGAGTTGAGAAATTATACGCAGGAAGAAATTTTTACTTCTGAAGAAAATACACTGACTTCGATTTTTGAACTGATAAGAAGAGAAATCAGAAGTAGAAATTAGAATATTTGTTACCAAAATATTGACGGTAATATTAGTTTAAATAGATTATGATAAAAAACGACCTATATTTAAAAGCACTTCGCGGAGAAACCGTTGAAAGACCTCCTGTCTGGATGATGAGGCAGGCTGGAAGATATCTGCCGGAATTCATTGCCTTGAGAGATCAGTATGATTTCTTTACAAGATGTCAGACCCCTGAACTTGCGGCTGAGATTACTCTACAGCCTATCCGCAGATTTCCTCTAGATGCAGCGATTCTGTTTTCTGATATCCTGGTAGTTCCACAGGCAATGGGGATTGACTTCAAAATGAAAGAATCTGTTGGACCATGGTTAGATACTCCTATCAGAACAATGGAACAGGTTCAAAATATTGAAACTCCGGACGTGAATGATACTTTAGGCTACGTTTTTGATGCTATTGAACTTACTCTTCAGAAACTGGACAATGACATTCCATTGATCGGTTTTGCAGGTTCTCCATGGACTATCCTTTGTTATTGTGTGGAAGGAAAAGGAAGTAAGGCGTTTGATATTGCAAAATCTTTCTGTTTCCAACAGCCTGAAGCTGCTCATTTATTACTGCAAAAAATTACAGATACTACGATTGCTTATTTAAAGAGAAAAGTAGAAAAAGGAGTTTCTGCAGTACAGGTTTTTGATTCATGGGGAGGAATGCTTTCTCCTACAGATTATCAGGAATTCTCATGGCAGTATATCAACCAGATTGTTGAGGCACTAAGTCCGCTTACTCATGTGGTGGTATTTGGAAAAGGATGCTGGTTTGCATTGGAAGATATGACTATGTCTAAAGCTTCTGCTCTTGGTGTAGACTGGACTATTAAGCCGGAGTTTGCAAGAACACTGACAAACCATACAATGACTCTACAGGGGAACTTTGATCCTGCAAGACTTCACTCAACGCCTGAAACGATTAAGAAGATGGTGAATGAAATGATCAACCGTTTCGGAAAAGACAGATATATCGCCAACTTAGGCCACGGAATTCTACCAAACGTTCCTGTTGAAAACGCTGAGGCATTCATCAGAGCAGTCGTTGACTGGAAACCGAATTTATAAGATTATTTCTTTTGAAAATATACAAAACCTTATAGGATATTCTATAAGGTTTTTTTATGGCTAAGTTTACTATTTGATTCTAACTATTTCTTGATAATCTTCTTCTTCAGAACTTCTTTTTTATTATTTGTGATCATGATAATATAAGTCCCTTTAGGTATATCTGATAAATCATATGCATCGGATTCCTTATCAAAGATTTTAACAAGTTTCCCTGATATATCAACAACGCTGACTTTTTCAAGCTTACTTTGAGAGCCCAGTTTAATATGAATATTGTCTCTTACCGGGTTTGGGTATACATTTATATGATCAGCATGTAAAGCCTCTGAGGTTGCCAAAACCCCACCTGTTATCGTCACATTGTCTACGATAACACCGAAAGAATAATCTCCGACGTCATCATAAACAAACCTGAGCTTAAAAGCAGCGTTGGCATATGGCGCCAAATCTATATTGGATGCTGTCGCATACGCGATTAATACGTATGACAGGGTATTTAAATCAATATTCCAAACTCCGGCTTCGCCTGAAAAGGTAAAAACCTGAATCCAGGAAGTGCCATTGAAAACTTCAACTTTTAAAGTAGAATCCAGATTATAAATCATATTGGCATAATTAAACGAAAGTTTTGGGCTCGCAACCCCCGTAAGATTAACCACAGGAGAAACCAGCCTGGCATTCGTATTAATTCCGGTTGGTCCTGCATTATCATCATCAAAAAAAGCCGCCCCATCAGGAAAGCCCGCAAAACCGTTCTGTGTACCCACACCCCAGTTATAAGACGTATCCGGATTTTCTACCGTCCATCCGGTTGGCAAAATATTACCGTTGAAGTTTTCAGAAAAAACTTGTGCATGACATATTCCATAAATGGATAAAAATAGAATAAATAGTTTTTTCATAATAAAATATTTGTTGTTTGTATAAAATTAACGAATTATATTTCACAAAATATAATTATACATAAAATCAATACATTACATAAATTTTAAAAAGAATCAGAATTTCTATCTATAATTTATATCTTTATATTTAACCAAAAATCATTTCATATGAAAAAACTAAACAAAGAAAAAATGAAAAGCATTATGGCAGGAGGAGAAATCTGCCTTGAGTGCGCTATTGGATATTATCAGGTTATTATTGACGGCCGGTGTTATTGCATTCCATGGGAATAATAAAAAAAGCAGCTCAACAGCTGCTTTTAGTTTATATGATAAAGAATTAATTAGCTCAACATCCGTTGTGCTTTCTTCACTCCTTCTACCAGAATATCAATTTCCTCAAAAGTATTGTAAACGGCAAAGCTTGCTCTTACTGTTCCTGCAATATTAAAGAAGTTCATGATTGGTTGTGTACAGTGATGTCCTGTTCTTACAGCAATTCCCATTTTGTCAAGGATCATTCCTACGTCAGAAGCAATCCCCACTCCTTCCAGATTAAAGGAAACAACGCCGGTTCTGTTTGCTTTTTCACCATAAATTTTAATCCCTTCTATTTCCAAAAGCTGTCTTTGAGCATACTCCAGCAACGCATTTTCATGATTCTGAATATTGGCATGACCTACTTTATTCATGAAATCAACAGCTGCCCCTAAAGCAATATTTCCACCTACATTGGGTGTTCCTGCTTCATATTTAAATGGAAGACCTGCATAAGTAGTTCCTTCGAAAGAACATGTTGCAATCATCTCCCCTCCTCCATGGAATGGTGGCAAAGCTTCCAGTATTTCACGTTTCCCATATAAAATGCCTGTTCCCATCGGAGCATACATTTTATGACCTGAGAATACAAAGAAATCACAATCCAGTTTCTGAACATCAATATTGAAATGCGGAGCAGACTGAGCACCGTCTATTACAATGTAAGCATCAGTATTCTTTCTTGTTTTGGCTATAATCTCTTCAATAGGATTCACAATTCCTAACGCATTAGAAACCTGGTTTACAGAAACAACCTTTGTTTTTTCACTTAAAAACTGATCAAAATGGTCCATCTGAAGAATTCCGTTTTCATCAATTGGAATCACTCGAAGTTTTGCTCCTGTTCTTTCGCAAAGCATCTGCCACGGAACAATATTAGAATGATGCTCCAGATATGAAATGATGATCTCATCATCTTTCTGCAGTTTCTGTGTTAAAATATAAGCGATAAGGTTCAACCCTTCTGTGGTTCCTTTTGTAAAAATCACTTCAAAATCGTGCTCAGCATTAATGAATTTCTGAATCTTTCTTCTTGAAAGCTCCATTTCTTCCGTTGCCAGCTGGCTTAGGGTATGAATTCCTCTGTGAACGTTGGCATTAAGTTCTGTATAATATGCGTGACAGACTTCCAAAACCGAATTTGGCTTTTGAGATGTAGCTGCATTATCCAGGTAAACCAATGGTTTACCATTCACTTCTCTGTCCAATATAGAAAACTGGCTTCTTATTTCCTGAATGTCAAACATTTATTTATTTTTTAAATTAAGACGTTCTTATTTAGAACACTTCAAATTTACGGCTTTTTTTCCGAAAGGAAGCATGAGGCTGAGAGCTGATAGTTGTCAGTTGATAGAAATATTCAATGGTATATAGTGGAAAAGCCAATAAATGATGAAATAAAGATCATTTATAAATCCTCTTATTTTTCTGACATCCTACAAAAAAACCCGTCAAAAAATGACGGGTCTTATATTGTTTAAATAAGCAATTCTTATTCTGCTGCAGTTTCTTCTGCTGGAGCTGCTCCTTCTTCAGTTGCAACTTCTTCTTCATCTTCATCATCCATTGCTGCTGCACCTCCTTTCATTGCATTTCTAGACATCTTAACAGCAACTACTACTGCATTGTCCGGGTGCATGAAAGAATATCCTTCTGTTTTGATACCTCCGATGTAAAGTTTGTTACCAATTCTTAATGGAGTAACATCTACAACGATCTCGTCTGGCAAGTTAGCAGGAATAGCTTTTACTTTTAGCTTTCTGAAAGACTGACGTAAAACACCACCAGCTACAACACCTTTTGAACGTCCAGTAATTCTTACAGGAACCTCCATAACTACTGGCTTATCGTCAGATAGCTGATAGAAGTCAATGTGAAGAATTTTGTCAGTGATTGGGTGAAACTGAATGTCCTGAAGAACAGCTGGAATTGTTTTTCCGTCAACCTCAATAGATACCGTGTGTGCTTCAGGAGTGTATACTAATCCTTTAAAAGCTTTCTCTTCAGCAGAGAAGTTTAAAGGTGCTTCACCTCCATAAACAACACAAGGAACTAATTCAGCATCACGTAAAGCTTTTGTAGACTTTTTGCCCACGTTTTCTCTTTTTGTACCTTGAATTGTAATAGATTTCATTTATAATAAATTTAAAAAATTATTCTTATTTGATTTGCAACTTATTTAAAATCAATTAAATAACAAACTTACTGCTAATTGATTTATGCTCATGAACCATGGTCATAACATCTGCAAATAACGGGGCGCAAGATAGCACTTTTATTTTAGATGACAAATTATTTTTAACAGGAATTGAGTCAGTTACAATAACTTCCAACAATTTTGAGTTCTCAATATTCTCGTAAGCCTTTCCTGAAAGTACTCCGTGAGTTGCCATAGCTCTTACTGTTTTCGCTCCTTTTTCAATCAGGATATCTGCAGCTTTGCAAAGCGTCCCTGCAGTATCAATCATATCATCAATAAGGATAACGTTTTTACCTGTAACATCACCGATAAGGAACATTTCTTCTACAACATTCGCTTTTTTTCTTTCCTTATAAGCAATTACTACTTCAGCACCTAAGTGACCTGCATAGTTTTTAGCTCTTTTCGCACCTCCCATATCCGGAGAAGCAATAGTAAGACTATCAAGATTTAAAGATCTGATATAATCTACGAAAATACTGGAAGCATATAAATGATCTACCGGAATTTCGAAGAATCCTTGAATCTGATCCGCGTGAAGATCCATTGTCATTACTCTTGTTGCTCCTGCTGCTGTAAGAAGGTTTGCAACTAATTTAGCACCGATCGGCGCTCTTGGTTTGTCTTTTCTGTCCTGTCTGGCAAGTCCGAAGTAAGGAATTACAACGGTAATGCTCTTTGCAGAAGCTCTTTTTGCTGCATCAATCATTAGAAGAAGTTCCAAAAGATTGTCTGCAGGAGGGAATGTAGATCCAATCAGGAAAACTCTTCCTCCTCTTACAGACTCATCCAAAACAGGCTCAAATTCCCCGTCGCTGAACTCCTGAAAGTTGATTTTTCCTAATTCTTTCCCATAATTCTGGGCAATTTTCTCTGCCAAGTCCCTGCTGGTTCTTGTACAAAATAGATAACTTAACTGATCGGCCATTTTTACTTTTTAAAAGATTTTGCAAATTTAAAAAAAAACCACAAGATTTACTCCTGTGGTTTCTAAGTTTTTATTTTATCAATTATTAAGGGAATTTAACTCCTGAATATTTGTTCGGATCTACCTGTGGAAGTGTAGACTTGTATTTTGCATTAATAGACTTAATAAATTCATTAGCAACAACACCATATCCGCGTCCTGTCAGGTGAACTCCATCCAGAGAGAAAGCACCTCCTCTTACAAATTGCGCAGTATATTTTACTCCGTCAAATATGATTCCTGACTGTGAATTCAGCTCAAGCATCTTAGCGTTTGCATCGACAAAGGCAAGGCCATAAGAATCAGCAAGCCCTTTTATAGAAGCATTATATGCCGTTGTTGCGGTTTTCACATAGCCGGCTTCTGTTTTTGTTAACACATGTTGGTTTTGTAACGGATAAGAAATTCCATAAATATTTACCGGAGCAGGAACACCTGCAGCAGTGCTTCCAATCACAGAACTTGTAGTAAGCAAAATATAATCATCTGCCGTTGCCTGTCTTGCCTGACCAAAGATTTGTCCAAAAGCAGTAGCCATAGGCAATCCTAAAGAAGGAGTAAGTGCTGCTGTAAGCTGAGCGGATAAATCTGTTAAAGCTACATCTTTAATTAAAACCGGGTTTGGTCCAGTTGCAGAAAGTAAATTAATTCTATCTCCAGCTCCAAAAGCGGTAAGCGCCTGCTTCAAAGGACCGTATAGACTTGTATTAAGAGTGGTTAAATTCGAGCCTAAAAGTTCAGGTGTCAAAGGATTGTAAGGTACCGTAGTAAAGAAAGGCACTGAAGTAACAGATGGAATATTGGCAATAACACCTTTTGTTGTTCCTACACTTTTAAGACCATCTAAAACTGCCTTAATAGACCCAGCCAAAAGTGCAGGATCGGAGATATCATTTGATTTATAAGTTGCAGGATTTGTATTTCCTGTCTGAACTGTAGCAATTGAATATGTTGTAACTCCTCCTACAGTCTGAGAATTTGTTCCTCCGTTGGTAGCATATGACAATACATCATTATTTCCTATCCAAAGAGAGAAGAACGTAGCTTTCTGAGTCATAGCATCTGCCAGCACACTTGTTGTAGCAGAGGAAGCAAACCTTACAAAATAAGGATTGGCAGTACCGGTTGCAAGACCTGCTTGACTACCGTATCCAGGAGCTACTAAATGGAATGACTTTGCACCAGGTACCCCCATATTATTATAAGTACCACCACCGGATAATACATCCAGTGCTGCTGCTGCCCCACTTGGCACAGGAGTCAAAGATCCGTTAACAACCTGAAGAGTTAATTTTCCAGGGAAACCAGGCAGATTATTGAAACCACCCACATCATTAGGCATTAATGGCTGTTTAAAGTCTCCGCCGCCTGCAAGTTTCATCTGTGCGGCAATCATGCTTGGATAAGATTCATTTTGACCGCTGCTGTACAGCGCCCCATCACGATATCCTGAAGTAAGGGAGTTTCCTAACGATATATATTTTGAAAAGTCTGCGTCTCCTTTTGTTACCGGGATATCTTTCACATCCGTATCGAAATCCGTATTACAGCTTGTTACTGTAAAAAGAAGTGCAGAAACTGCAATTGTCGATATTATAATTTTTTTCATAGTCTTCTAAAATTAAAATGGATTATAAGAGAAACCTAGACCAAAGTAGAAAGCTGTTGCTTTTGACTGTCCGTTAAGCCCTATATTAACATTGTTTACCTTTCTGTACTGAGGCATTGCATATCCTCCGGCAACATCAATTCCGAATTGTTTCAGCTTGAAGCCCACCCCACCTGTCACTACATAAGTATCATATGAAGGGGTTTCCGGGATAAAGTTATCCGTAGTATAAGGTGCTTCATCATAATAAGCTCCCAAACGTCCATAGATCATATTAGTGAACGCATACTGAGTTCCCAATCTGAAAGTTTTGGAGTTTTTGAAGTTCTTAGGATTGGTAAGAATAGTAGCATCCGACGGATTGTTTCCAATAGGAGCATTGTCGAAATCTAAAGTAAGCTTGCTATATCTTTCCCATCCGTGGTAGTTAAAGTCTGCAGAAACCTGCCATTTCGGTGTCACTTTATAGGTTAAACCAATTGTATACTCTTCAACCAATGGAAGAACTGCTGAGAAACCATCTTGCCCTGCTGCATTCAGTTTCAGCTGTGTATAAACAGATTGTGATGGAAACTGGAATGTAGCCGTTCCTTTTTTAGCTTTCATATCTATTGCTGAACGGTAGGCAATACTCACGTCTAATTTCGGATCAGGTCTGAAATAGAAACCGAATCCATATCCGTGTCCGGTTGCATTGTCATCATTAATATTAACTTTCCCGTCGAATTGCGTCACCGCTTTGTCCCAATCTACTTTCCCTCTTGCGTAGATATAGCTAGCACCAAAAGACACCCAAGGAGCCAGTTTTACAGAGACCATTGGCTGGAAATAGAAACTTTTCAATTCCATTTTCTGAACCAATTCTTTACCCTCCCAGTTTTCAGGCCATTTTATTGTACTTCCAAAAGGTGTTGTAACACTAAGACCTACGGTAAGTTTCTCTATTGGTCTATAAGTAATCGCCGCATAGAAAGGAGTCCCTATTGGGTTATCTGTTTCTGCACTTTGTAAAGTATTGAAGTTTTGAAAAGTAACTTTATTACTTGCACCAAACCCTCCTGCCACTACACTCAGTTTGGAAGGGATAAATGACATACCCGCAGGGTTAAAGAATGTCACACTCGCATCTTCGGCATGAGCACTAGTATGCGCCATTGCCAATTGTTTTACCCCTTGCAGGGAAACTCTGAAGCCTCCTGCGTAAGATAGAACTCCCGCCAATAAAGCAGTTGATACTAATATTTTTTTCATAGACTATTATTATATAAGCCAAATATAAAATTATTTTGAATACGTCTGTTAATATTTCCTAATATTTTAAACAATATATCAAAAGAAAACTATGTTTAAAATAATACCTTCAATTAAACAAAAGCCAAAATTTTCATTATTAAACATTTAAGAACATTTTAAAACAATCACTGTTTCAGTGTTTAACATTAAACAGTTGTTTAACTTCTAAGTTATCTTACCTCTGCAATTCAGAAAAAGGAATCAAATGATAATAAATGTTAAAGTTAAAAAATCTCCTATTCAATTATTTCCTTTATAATAAGCCTCCATAAGTCTCCAGCTTTCATTCTTGCTTAAAAAACATTAATGTTTTGTTCCGAATTCAGGTTATTTAAGTATTTTAGAATTGCATAAAGATAAAAATACATAAATTTGCAGATTATAAATAATAATAATAATATGAGTTGTGGATGTAAAACATCCGGCGATTCTGCACATTCTTGCGGCCCTAAGAAAACCGCAAATGGCTGTGAAAGTGTAAATACCTGCGGGAATAGTTATAAATTAAGTGTTTTTGACTGGCTATCTGACATCAACAATCCAGCGCCTAACAGGTGTGATTTTGTAGAAGTTAGATTTAAAAATGACAGGAAATCGTTTTATAAGAATGTAAATAATATTCCTTTACATATTGGTAGCGTAATTACAGTAGAATCAAGTCCGGGACACGATGTAGGCGTTGTAAGCCTTACGGGAGAATTAGTAAAGATTCAGATGAAAAAGAAAAAGTTTTCTGAAGAATTGGCACTCAAAATATACAGACAGGCCAACCAAAAAGATCTTGAGGTATGGCAGGAAGCAAGAAAAAAAGAAGATGGTGTAAAACTTGAAGCAAGAAAAATTGCTCAGAGAATAGGCCTTGAAATGAAAGTTACTGATGTGGAATACCAGGGTGACTCTTCAAAGATCACCTTTTATTACACCGCTGAAAACCGAGTGGATTTCAGACAGTTAATTAAAGATTACGCCGGAGCATTCCGTACCAAAATCGATATGAAACAGATCGGTTTCAGACAGGAAGCTGCAAAAGTAGGCGGAATTGGTTCTTGTGGACGTGAACTTTGCTGTTCTACGTGGCTTACGGATTTCAGATCTGTAAATACCAATGTGGCAAGATATCAGCAATTGAGCATTAATCCTCAAAAACTAGCCGGACAATGTGGCAAGCTTAAGTGCTGTCTTAACTATGAGCTTGACAGTTATTTGGATGCTTTAAGCAATTTTCCTTCTTCTTCAACTACTTTAGAAACAGAAAAAGGGAAAGCATTTTGTATCAAAATTGATGTTTTCAAAAAGAAAATGTGGTTTGCCTATGTAGACAGCTCCATTGCATGGTATGATTTCGATATAGATCTGGTGAAAAAACTGATTTCAAAAAATAAAAGAGGAGAAAAAACACTTCCTCTGGAAGACTTGAAACAGCCGGAAGCTTCTGCTCAAAATATTGATTTGATCCAGGAAAACAGCGTGGATCGTTTTGAAAAGAAAAACAGAGGAAACAGGAACAAAAACAACCAAAACAGGCAAAATCATAACCAACAGGGGCAACAAGGACAAAAAAGAACCAGACCGGAGAGACAAGACAGACCGGAAAGATCTGAAAAACCAGAAAATCCTAATGCTCAATCTGGAAATCAGCCCAGACCTCAAAAACAACACCCGCAGCAAAAAGCACCTGTGGAAAAAGTAGAGGGTAATTCTGATGCTGACAAGAAGCCACAAAACAACCCGAACAAGAAGAAATTTAAAAAGAAATATCCTCCAAAAAAAGATAATAATGCGTAAAATTTTAGGATTATTTTCCCTTATCCTTTTCTTTAGCTGTAACTCTTCCTCAGGAGGAGATGTCATCATGAATTCCGTTGACAACAAATGGAATAAGAAAAATGAGCAAAAATTTAATCTTGAAATTTCAGATCCGCAGAATCCTAAAAATATTATATTTGTCGTAAGAAACAACAATAGTTATCCCTACAGCAATATAAGATTTATTGTAAATTTCACCAATCTCCAGAACAAAAAAAAGGAAACTGACACCTTGAATTATGTACTGGCAAAACCCAATGGAGAATGGCTTGGTACAGGGTTTGGTGACACAAAGGAAACTTTGTTTCAGTATAAATTGAATTATCAGTTTCCGGGAAAGGGAAAATATGAAATCAGTCTGACCCAGGCGATGAGAAATGACAACCTTTCAGGAATTGAGGATATTGGGGTAAAAATAGAAACGGCTAAACCGTAACCATAAATGGAAGAAAACAAAAAAAATGCAGGAAATAAGGGGAAAACATTTCCTCTGCCTCCTAAAAAAAAGAAAGATACCTCCTGGAAAAAATGGGTCTCATTTATTTGGATTGGACTTGTTGCGGTAGTTTTGGGTATTTCGGGACTTTTCTTTGCGGTTTCTCAAGGATTCCTTGGGGAAATGCCTGATGTAAAAGAACTTGAAAACCCTGATATCTTTGTCGCTTCAGAAATCATTTCTTCAGACGGAGTTATGCTGGGTAAATTCGAAAAGGAAAAAACACAGCCTATCGTTTATAAGGATCTTCCTCCTTACCTGATCTATGCCCTTCAAGCTAAGGAAGATGAACGTTTTAAAGAACATTCAGGAATCGACTTATATTCTATTGCCAGAGCCGTAGCCTATGGTGGTGGCCGTGGTGGGGGTTCTACAATTACCCAGCAGCTGGCAAAACTTCTTTTTACAGGAAATGCTTCTCAAAATAAAATTGAAAGAGCATTCCAGAAATTAAAAGAATGGGTAGTAGCGGTAAGCCTTGAGAAAAGATATACCAAAGAAGAGATTGTTACTCTTTATTTCAACAAATTTGATTTCCTTTTCAATGCTAACGGGATTGAAATGGCTTCCAGAGTTTATTTTAACAAAAAAACTTCGGAACTTACATTACCTGAAGCTGCAACATTTGTAGCAATGCTTGAAAACCCAAGAAAAAACAATCCTTACAGATACCCTGAAAAGGCAAAAGAAAGAAGGAATGTTGTATTGGATCAGATGCAGAAAACAGGATATATTGATGCCGCCACCTATGAAAAAGCGGCCAACACTCCTATTGAAGTAGACTTCCACCCTATTAAAAGTATTACTGACGGGTATTCGGCTTATTACAAATTCTATCTGAGAAAAGAGATCGACAAGTATCTTGAAACTCATGAAAAAGAAACCGGTAAAAAACTTAACCTCTATAAAGACGGGTTAAAAATATATGTTACTCTTGATTCTAAAATGCAGAAGTATGCAGAAGAAGCAATCAAAGAACACTTAACGGACCTTCAGAAAAGATTTGATGCAGAACAAAGAGGAAGAAAGAACAGACCTTTCTACTATCTTAATGACAAACAGATCAAAGATGTGATGCTTCAGGCCATGAAAAGAACCGGACGATACAAGCTGTTAAAAGCTGACGGAATGCCAGAAGACTCCATTATGATGGAATTCAAAAAACCTATCAAAACTTCAAGATTCACATGGAACGGAGAAGAAGAAGTTGAAATGTCTCCTTGGGATTCTATCAGGTACCACAAACAAATTGCACAGGCAGGACTAATGTCTATGGTTCCGGGAACCGGAGAGATCAAAGCTTGGGTAGGTGGTATCGACTGGCAGCACTTCCAGTATGACCACATTAAGCAAGGTAAGAGACAGGTAGGATCTACATTCAAACCTTTCGTGTATGCCACTGCGATCATGAAACTGGGAATGACTCCTTGTTCAGCTGTTTCTAACGGAACTTATGATCATAACGGATGGCATGTACCGGGAAGAGGAGGAATGCTTACTTTAAAAGATGCATTAGCACACTCTCAAAACCCTGTTGCGGCAAGATTAATTGAAATGACAGGAGTAGATGCTGTAATCCAGACTGCAAGAGATCTTGGAGTAACAGAAGATATCCCGAGAAACAATACAATTGCTTTAGGTTCATCAGACATTACTATTTATGAGATGTTAGGTGCTTATAGTACTTTTGCCAATTATGGTAATCACAATAAGCCGGAAATGATCTGGAGAATTGAAGATGCCAACGGTAGAGTAATCAAGGAAGTAAATGTAGAACCAAAAGAGGTCATGAACCCAATGTACGCCTACACCATGATTGAATTGATGAAAGGTGTGGCACAGTATGGAACCGCTTCCGGAGAATTAGGAAGAAGAGGAATCTCAAAAGCAGTAGAAATTGCAGCCAAAACGGGAACAACTCAGAACAACTCCGACGGATGGTTTATGGGAATCACGCCAAAATTAGCAACCGGAGCATGGGTTGGATGGGAAGACAGAGCAACCCACTTCTTTGGAACCGGTGAAGGTCAAGGGGCAAAAATGGCATTGCCAATATGGGCAATTTTCATGAAGAAAGTCTGGGCAGATAAGAGTTTAGGAGTTACTCCTGATGATAAATTTGTGAAACCTTCCGATTGGAAAGACGGCTGTTCAAACCTTAAAGGCTTAAGCGGGGGATATGGTGATGACGGAAGTCTTCAGACCATCGATGAGATCAAAAATCCAAGACCGGTAGATCCTGCTCCTAAAAAACCTACAGAAAAGAAAGAGGACAACATCAATGAAAATCTTCACTCTAATGATGAAGTAGATTTTAATAAATAAATTCTCTTTTAGAAATACACAAGACCTTTCAATAATTTGGAAGGTCTTTTCTTTTATAATTAATACCTTTGAAGTATGAATATCGAACGTATCAGACAACCCTTTATAGAGCATTTTCCAGGTGATTTTTCAAATAACTCTATGCAGAGAAACACTCCAAAAGTTTTATTTGCCACCATCAAACCTGCCGGCTTTGATAAACCTGAACTGATTGCTTTTAATGAAGTTCTTTCCAAAGAAATAGGATTAGGAAAATTTGAAGATAAAGATCTGGACTTTCTGGTTGGAAATAACCTTCCGGAAAATGTTCAAACCTACGCTACCGCTTATGCAGGGCATCAGTTTGGAAACTGGGCAGGACAGCTCGGAGACGGGAGAGCAATACTTGCCGGTGAAATCACAAATGAAGCAGGAAAAAAAACAGAAATTCAATGGAAAGGTGCCGGAGCAACCCCATATTCCAGACATGCCGATGGAAGAGCCGTATTAAGATCTTCTGTACGGGAATATCTGATGAGCGAGGCAATGCATCATTTAGGAGTTCCTACAACAAGAGCACTCAGCCTGGCTTTTACGGGCGAAGATGTAATGCGTGATATTATGTACAGTGGAAATCCTCAACTTGAAAAAGGCGCAGTGGTTATCAGAACTGCTGAAAGTTTTTTACGGTTCGGACATTTTGAACTGATGTCTGCCCAAAGAGAATACAATACACTACAGGAACTGGCTGATTTTACTATTGAAAACTATTATCCGGAAATCACATCATCAGACAATCAGAAATACAAAGACTTTTTTGAAAATATCTGTACCCGTACCGCTAACTTAATGGTGGAATGGTTCAGAGTAGGATTTGTACATGGAGTTATGAATACAGACAACATGTCTGTTCTGGGATTAACTATTGATTATGGACCTTACTCCATGATGGATGAATATGATTTGAATTTCACCCCTAATACCACAGACCTTCCGGGAAGAAGATACGCCTTCGGAAAACAGGGACAGATTGCCCAATGGAACCTTTGGCAGCTCGCTAATGCACTTCACCCCCTAATTAAAGATGAAAAGTTTTTAGAAGATACCTTAAATAATTTTGGAACTTATTTCTGGGAGGCCCATGATCAAATGCTGTGTAAAAAATTCGGGTTTGATCAGCTTCAAAAAGAAGATGAAGATTTTTTCACCAACTGGCAGGGATTAATGCAGGAACTTCAGCTAGACTACACCCTGTTTTTCAGTCAACTGGAGAAAATAACTCCGGACACCGATATAAAACAACATTTTAAAGAGGTTTCCTATATCATGTTAAATGAACAAATGCTGACAAAGCTCAACAGCTTCATCAAGAATTATAATGCAAGATTAGAGTTAAATTCTATTCCAAGAGAGACTTCATTGGCCATGATGGAAAAAGCAAACCCAAAATTCATTCTTAGAAATTATCTTCTTTATGAATGCATTGAAGAAATCAGCAACGGCAAAAAAGAAATGTTAGAGAAGCTTACTAAAGCCCTTGAAAATCCATATCAGGAAGTATACTCTGAGTTCTCTGTTAAAAGACCATCCGGCTATGATGATACTGCAGGATGTTCTACACTTTCATGCAGTTCGTAATAAATTAACAACCAAACAGATACTTTATTAGTAAATGATTATCATATTAAATATTTTTACTACATTTAGAAAAATCTTTAACATGAAAAAAATTGTACTTTCTTTAGCATTGGCATCATGCTTTTACAGCAACGCACAGACCTTACTTTCGGAAAGTTTCGAAGGGGCTACATTTCCTCCAACAGGATGGACCAAGTCTAATACAAACGCATCAAGAGCATGGGATTTAACCAGTTCTGTTTTTTCCGGAACTTCAGCATCATCTATTGAGCTAAAAACGAGGTTTACAATTGCCGGAACTAATTCCGCCACTATTGATTGGATTTCAGGAGCCAACACAGCAAATCTTGTGAGCCCTTCATTCAGCTTAGTAGGAGCTGCAAGTCCAACTTTCAGCTTCAAGGTAAAAGTTGGCTGGGGTTATATGATAAGCCTGAACAAGGGCAACCTTCTTGCACAGATCTCAACAGACGGAGGATCCAGCTGGACTACTCTTTGGAATGAAGACAGCGAACCTGGTTTTACTGATGATGGTGACGGTAATATAGATACTGATTTTTATAACACAGTTACCGTACAGAAAAGCCTTAGCACATATATAGGACAAGCAAACGTAAAAGTAAGATTCCAGTATATTGCAAATGATGCTGATGCAGTTTCAATTGATGATGTACAGGTTATTGCTAACGGAACTCTTGGCACCAATGAGATTTCAAAAACAAAGAATAACAATCTTTCCGTTTATCCTAATCCATCAAAAGGAGAGGTAAATATTAAGACTGATAAAAAAATCAAATCAACATCCGTTATTGATATGTCGGGTAAGACCCTTAAGACGAACGATTCCGGAAATACAGATATTATTATGCTTCCAAAAGGAACTTATCTGTTAAAAATAGACTTCGCAGACGGAACGTCTACCACAGAAAAAGTAATCAAACAATAACAACGTTTATACAATCTTTACACAACCACCAACTTTGGTGGTTTTTTTATTTTACTTTTGCAAAAAATCCGACACGTGTCTTTTATCAAAACAAAAATCATCAATTTCTTTAAACTGATTTTTCCTTCCACTTATACCGAACTGGCAGTTTTTCTGTTTTTTATAATCTGTTATGGCATTTTAGGTTCATATATTGCCCTTCATTACAGGATTATATTTGACAGCAGAATTCCATGGGATGCTTATTTCAGTTTTGATAACAAATCTATCCTTATGACAGGGGGAAGTTTTGAAAGACATCCTCTATCCTATTATTTTTTCAACTGGGTAAGAGAATTTTCATTATTGATTTCAGGTGGAAAAATGGACGCTAACTTCAGACTTACACTGGCTTGGCTTAGCAATATTATCATCAGCTTAAACATTGTTCAGGTTTTTAAATATTTAAAGAATATTATATGCCTTCCTCTCTGGTTAAGTACTTTAATTGTCTTGTTTTTTGGAATTTTTTCAACCAATATCATATTATCCTTTACTCCGGAAAATTTCACCTACACGCTGTTTTTACTCTCATTATACAATTATTATGCAGCAATAAAACTCAGAAAGGAAGAAAAAATACCCGCTATTGCCCTTTCGCTCGCAGGAATTACTATTGGCGGACTTACTATTACCAATTTTGTAAAAGTTTTTGTTCCCCTTCTTTTTGAAAAAAATATTTTCAGAGATTGGAAAAAATTCGGAAATGTAGTGTTTAGAGTTGCAGTTGCAGTCATTTGTTTTGTACTGCTGTATTTGAACAGAATTGATTTTAAATATCAGAATATCTTTTCCAAAACCAACCAACAGTACGAAAAATTCTCTAATGTAGAATCAATGCCCACCTGGGACATGATTCTCTCCTTCTTTTTCGGGGGTAATATTCTTTTCCCTGGATTTATTATTTCGGATAAACATAATATGAAAGGATTTGACTTTAAAGGGCTTTATATGGACCTTTATTCATCTGCTTTTCCTTACTTTTTTACAGCTATATTACTGATCCTGATAATGTGGAGTTATTTTAAAAATTTCAGAAACAAATGGGTTCAGGTTATTGCCATTTCTTTTTTCGTTGACATTGTTATTCATTGTGTAATGAGGTTTGGACTTCATACTTCTTCTATCTACGGAGGACATTTTGTTTTCGTATACCCAATTCTTTTAGGATGGCTTTTTTACGCCTACAGGTCATCCCCTAAAATGATGTCAATCTTAACATTAACAGTGATCTTACTATTTGTATATCTACTGGCTAACAACCTGTTTCGAATGACTGAATTTTTCTGGTTTATGGAAACTTATTATCAATAAAAAAAGCTGAGAAAAATTCTCAGCTTTTTGTTTTTTATGTTGAAATGAGTCAATTCTATTTTGCTTCTGCACAGAAAATTCTGTACTGTACTGCTACTGCAGATTTGAAATATTCTCTGATTCTCGAAAGATCACTCGCTGCACTTTGTTTTGTGAAATAACTTCCTGCTAAAATCTTATAATTAGGTCTTAAAGAGGCATCTGTTTCCACTTTAAGGTTAGGGAATCTTTTTCTGAAATAAGACTTTACTTCATTGGCTTCCTCATTACTTTTCACCGTTGTAATCTGAATCTTAAAACCTAAAATTCTAGGATTTTTCTTACAAATTTCAGCATTCGTAAGTTCTCGGTTCGGCACAAAGATTCTCGGAGGTTTTGTATTTATCCCTGTAGAAACTCCAATATCGTTAGAACCGGAATCTTTAGAAGAATTTGCAGGAGTAACTTTAGCACATTTTCCTTCAATTCCTTCCAAAGCTGCATTTATTTTGGAATCCATTGTCATAACAAGCTCCGTACCCGAAAGGGTATCTTTTTTAACAACTTGCTGGGCTTCAATACTATAAAAACCAAATAGTGATAATATTGAAAATATTTTAATCAAATTTTTCATTTAAACTTGTTTTCGCAAATTTATACAAATTAAAAAACTATACCAAACAGGTTATTTAGAATCAATACAAATTAAACGTAAATGATATTTTCCCTTTTCGATATACCGTTAAATTCCTGTTAAAAATATTATTTTTGCCGAATTGATTGAATGTTCAATAATTTACTAACATAAGATAATTTAAATGATTAGTTGGAGAAAGCATTATAAAAAAACGTTGATCGCGATAGGCTTATTGCTATCAACCAGTGCTTCATTTTACGGGCAAGACGGCGATCCTAAAAACGGAGAGAAACTTTTCAAAGCGAATTGTACTGCATGTCACGCGCTGGACAAACAAGTTGTTGGACCACCATTAAAGGGGGTTGTAGAACGAGTAAAGACAGAAGGTGGTGTAGACAAAGATTGGCTTCACAAGTGGATCAAAGACAACAAAGCTCTGAGAGCTTCTGGGGATAAATACGCCAATGAGATTTTTGAAAAGTTTAACAAGACTGAAATGCAGGTCTTTCCAAATCTTACAGATAAGGATATTGACGACATTTTAGCTTTCACTACTAATCCTCCGGCTCCGGAGCCGCCAAAGGCAGATGATAAAGCAACTGCTACAGCGGGAGCAACTGCAGCACCTGCAGACAAAACTACTACAAACGTTGTTATCATTTCACTTTTAGCGATCGCAGGTTTATTGGTTTGGATCTTGGTAAAACTGAGACAATTGGTAAAACTGGGTCAATCTGAAGATTTAGCTGGACTTAACGAAACAAGAGTTCGTTCTTTCAGTGAAATGTATGAGAAGTTCCACTACATTGGTAAAGGTTTATTAGCAATCCTTGCTATCCTAGCGGCCTATGGAGTATGGAACTGGTTGATGTGGATTGGGGTTTACAAAGGGTACAAACCTGAGCAGCCTATCTACTTCTCTCACAAAATTCACGCTGGAGAGCAAAAAATTGACTGTCAGCTATGTCACTCTAGTGCTAAATACGGAAAAGTATCTGAAATTCCTTCTATGAACGTTTGTATGAACTGTCACAGAACAATTTCTGAATACAACGCAGATCACTACATGGAGCCAGGAAAAGATAAGGCATTCTATGATGGAGAAATCCAGAAGATCTACGCTGCAACAGGTTGGGATCCTGCAAAACAACAGTATACAGGAAAAACACAACCGGTTGAATGGACAAGAATCCACAATATGCCAGATTTCGTTTACTTCAACCACTCTCAGCACGTAATTGCTGGAGAACAAGCAATCATCAATTCTTTCAACAAAAAGAATCCTAACAACAAAATTGATGTTGTATGTAAAGCTTGTCATGGTAAAATTGATACAATGAATGTTGTTCAAATGGCTAACGACTTTACTATGGGATGGTGTATCGAGTGCCACAGAACGACTGAAGTTGATATGAACAACGGTTATAATAAAGAGTACTTCAAAAATCTACATGACAAGTTGAAAAAACAATATCCTCAAGATGGAGGTAAGATCACTGTAGATGCAATTGGAGGTCTTGAGTGTGGTAAATGTCATTATTAATAACTAAAAAATTAGAAGTATAAATGGCTTCAAACAAAATACAATTCAGAAGTATTCATGAACTTAAAGATCCAGCTTTGAATAATAAGCTGGCTCAGAAAGAGTTTCAGGAAGAAATTCCGGTAGAAGATTTCCTTGGAGATGCTGAGAAAAACGGATCAAGTACTTCAAGAAGAGATTTCCTGAAATTATTAGGATTCTCTACAGCAGCAGTTACATTAGCTGCCTGCGAAGCTCCGGTAATCAAAACGATTCCTTATGTGGTAAAGCCGCATGATATTATTCCGGGAGTCCCTAATTATTACGCTTCAACATATTTTGACGGTTTCGACTTTGCTAGTGTTTTAGTAAAAACCCGTGAAGGTAGACCAATCAAAATTGAACCAAACCCAGCTGGTGGTGATTTAGGTAAAACTAACGCAAGAGCTCAGGCAAGTGTACTTTCTCTTTATGATAATGATAAAGTAAAGCAGCCTAAACTAGATGGTAAAGATGAAACTTTCGATAAAGTAGACAGTTTCGTGATTAAAGGTTTAGAAGAAGCTAAAGCGTCTGGCAAAAAGATTGTTGTTTTATCACACTCTTTTGCTTCACCAACTTTCAAAAAGTTATTCGCTGAATTTAAAGCTAAATATCCTACAGCTGAATTAGTAACTTATGATGCTTTCCCTTATTCTGCAGGATTAGATGCAGCTCAGGAAGTATTCGGACAAAGAGCATTGCCTGTTTATGACCTTAAAGGTTCTGAATTGGTAGTTTCATTCCAGGCTGATTTCTTAGGAGACTATAACGCTTCAAGCTTAGAAACTTCTTATGCAGCAGCTAGAAAACCGGGAGCAAGCATGTTGAGACACATCCAAGTGGAATCTAACATGTCATTAACTGGTGCTAACGCTGACTCAAGATACAGATTAAAGCCAAGTGCTGTAAACAAAACATTAGTTGAAGTTTACAATGCTATCGTAGGAGGTGGTACTTCTGATAAGACTGCAACTGAAATTGCTAACGAATTGAAAGCAAAAGGCAGCAAAGCTGTTGTTTTTGCTGACGGTTCTAAAGGAGCACAGGTTTTAGCACACTTAATCAACCAGAAATTAGGTTCAGTAGCTTTCACAGGTAAAGCAAACTTACTGAAAGAATTTAACGGTACAAGATACCAGGAATTCTTAGGATGGGTAAACGGTGGACAAGTTGGTGTATTGGTTACAAACAACGTAGACCCTATCTACTCTCATCCAAAAGGAGAAGATTTCAAAAAATCTTTATCAAAAGTTCCTTATGTAGTTGCTGTAGCAGATAAGAAAAATGAAATGTACAAAGCAGCGAAAGCTGTAATTCCTGTAGCTAACTGGCTAGAATCTTGGGGAGATATCGAACCACAGACAGGGGTATATTCATTGATGCAGCCTACTATCCAGAAAATCTACAAATCAAGACAGATTGAAGAATCTCTATTGGTTTGGAAGAATGGTAAAAACAATGCAGCAAACAACTACTACGATTATTTAAAAGCAAGCTCTGCTTCACTTTTAGGTGGTACTTCTTTCAACAAAGCATTGTACAACGGTATTAACGCTTCTACAAACGCTGCAACTTTATCTTATGGAGGCGGAAACGCTGCGCAAGCTGTTGCTGAACTAGGAAACTTCAAAGCTTCTGAATTAGAATTAGTATTATACACTAAGACTTCAATGGGAGACGGTACTCAGTCGAACAACCCTTGGTTGCAAGAATTACCTGACCCAATTACAAGAATGTCTTGGGATAACTACCTTACAATTTCTCCTAAAGATGCAGAGAAATTTGCAATTGACAACGATCTTAACGCGAGAATGCAGTTAGATGGTTCTATTGTAAACCTTACTGTAAACGGAGTAAAAATAGAAAACGTTCCTGTATTTGTACAGCCAGGACAAGCTGAAGGATCTGTAGGTCTTGCGCTTGGTTATGGTAAGAAAAACTCAGGAGCAACTGCAGATACTGGTGTAAATGCTTATCCTTTATTCGATGGTTCTAACCTTGTTCTTTCAGGTGTTAAAATCGAGAAAACAGGAGAAGATCACGAATTTGCAGGGATCCAGCTTCAAAACACATTAATGGGCCGTTATGAAATCGCGAAGGAAGTTCCTTTAGCTGAATTCATTAACGTTGCTTTTGATGATGAGCACAAAGGATGGAATAAGCCTTTGGAATACCACACGATCAGCGGAGCACTTCCAGCGAGAAAAATTGATCTTTGGGATGCTTTCGATGATACGGATGGACCTCACTTCAACTTATCTATCGACTTGAACTCTTGTACTGGTTGTGGAGCATGTATTATTGCTTGTCAGGCAGAGAACAACGTTCCTGTAGTAGGAAAAGAAGAGGTAAGAATGTCTAGAGATATGTACTGGTTAAGAATTGACCGTTACTATTCTTCAAGACAAAAAGTAGAAGTATACGAAGGATTGAAAGAAGGAATGGCTGTACCTGAATTGTATGGTACTGCATTCGGAGACGGAGGTGCATTAAACCACCCTGCAGACAACCCGGATGTAATCTTCCAACCTGTAATGTGTCAGCACTGTAACCACGCTCCATGTGAAACTGTATGTCCGGTAGCGGCTACTTCACACGGTAAGCAAGGTCAAAACCATATGGCTTACAACAGATGTATCGGTACAAGATATTGTGCAAACAACTGTCCGTACAAAGTAAGACGTTTCAACTGGTTTACTTATAACCTAAATGACAAGTTCGATTTCAACATGAACAACGATTTAGGAAGAATGGTACTTAACCCGGATGTAGTTGTAAGAACTAGAGGGGTAATGGAGAAATGTTCAATGTGTATCCAAATGACTCAGAATACTATTCTTGAGGCTAAGAAAGAGGGAAGAAAAGTGAAGGATGGAGAATTCCAGACTGCTTGTTCTAAAGCTTGTTCTACGGGAGCAATGACATTTGGAGATATGAATGATAAAGATTCTGCAATTAGAGAGCAATATGCTTCTAACAGAAGATATTATTTACTTGAGGAGATCGGAACAAAACCAAACGTGTTCTATCACACTAAAGTAAGAAACAGAGTAGAAAAATAAAGTTTAAATAATAAATAGGTAAAAAATGTCAGGACATTACGAAGCTCCGATAAGGGAACCTCTAATTATTGGTCACAAAACTTATCACGATATTACAGAAGATATCGCACGACCTATCGAAGAAAGAGCAGGTAAATTATGGTGGATCTCACTATATGCTGCACTAGTTCTATTCCTCTATGGATTCGGCTGTATTGCGTACACTATCGGGACAGGTATTGGAGCATGGGGGCTTAACAGAACTATTAACTGGGGTTGGGATATCACCAACTTTGTATGGTGGGTAGGTATCGGTCACGCCGGAACCCTAATCTCAGCAGTATTATTATTATTTAGACAGAGATGGAGAATGTCTGTAAACAGATCTGCAGAGGCGATGACGATCTTTGCGGTTGTACAGGCAGCAATCTTCCCTGTAATCCACATGGGTAGAGTTTGGGTTGGATACTGGGTATTCCCTTTACCAAACCAATTCGGTTCTCTTTGGGGGAACTTCAACTCTCCTCTACTTTGGGACGTATTTGCGATCTCTACGTATTTCTCAGTATCAACTGTATTCTGGTTCATGGGACTAATCCCTGACTTTGCAATGATCAGAGATAGAGCGAAAACGCCTTGGACTAGAAAAATTTATACATTCCTTGCATTCGGTTGGGGTGGTAAAGCAAAACACTGGCAAAGATTCGAAGAACTTTCTTTGGTTCTTGCAGGTTTGGCAACTCCACTTGTATTCTCAGTACACACTACCGTATCTTTTGACTTCGCAACTTCAGTTATTAAAGGATGGCACTCAACAATCTACCCTCCTTACTTCGTAGCTGGTGCGATCTTCTCAGGATTTGCAATGGTACAGACACTATTGTTAATTGCAAGAAAAGTTTGTCACTTAGAAGAATATATTACAATGTATCATATCGAAATTATGAACATCGTAATCGTTCTTACAGGTGGTATGGTAACCGTAGCTTATGCTACTGAATATTTCATCGGATGGTACTCAGGATCTAGATTTGAAGATTTTACATATCTTTCTCCAGGTGCTGCTGTAGGACCTTACTGGTGGGCATTCTGGTCATTGATTATCTGTAACCTTGTAATTCCGGCTTCATTCTGGTTCAAAAGAGCAAGAACGAACATTATCTGGACATTCATTGTTGCATTAATCATCAACATCGGTATGTGGTTTGAGCGTTTTGATATCATCGTTATCAACCTTTCAAGAGACTACTTACCAGGATCATGGACAATGTTTAAGCCAACGATCATTGATGTAGGTGTATATTTGGGAACTATCGGATTCTTCTCTGTATTATTCTTATTATACGCAAGAACATTCCCTGTAATTGCACAGGCTGAATTAAAATCGATTTTGAAAATCTCAGGTGAAACTTATAAAGCAAAAGAAGGAGATGAGCACCACTAAAATTGTATACGGACTTTATGCCGACGACGACGATTTAATGAACGGCGTTAAGGCATTCAACGATAAAGGAATCGCTATAAACGAAGTATATACTCCGTTTCCGGTTCACGGGCTAGACAAGGCTTTAGGGTTAAAGAAAACCAGAATTTCTGATGCTGCATTCTTATATGCTCTTTACGGTGTTACTATCGGTGCTACTGTAACTTGGTATGTGATGAACCATGACTGGCCTCAGAATATCGGTGGTAAACCAGCTTTCGACTGGGCACACAACATGCCGGCATTCGTAGTTCCAATGTTTGAACTAATGGTATTCTGTGCTGCTCACATGATGTCTTTAACTTTCTTGGTTAGAAACAAAATGTATCCGGGAGCTCCTGCTCAGAACCCAGACCCGAGAACTACTGATGATAAATTCATGATGGAATTTGTAACTGAAGATGTAGAATCTGTAAAACAGTTGCTTATTGAAACTGGAGTTGAAGAAATAACTGTTAAAGACGCTTAAAATGAAAAAGAATGTATTAAAAATTACAGCAGTTTTAGGTTTAACAACGGTTTTACTTAACTCTTGCGGACCAAAGGAGAATACTCCGCTGGTATATTTCCCGGACATGTATTTTCCGGTAGCTTATGATCCATTGATGAAAGCACAGGATGCTTATTCAGATCATGAAAATGAAATTCCTGCTTTTGTTAAAAATAGTGGTGCAACAGGTCTTTCTCCGGTAGAAGGATCAGTTTCTCAAAATAAAGATGGCGTTTTTGAAGAAAGCTTACTACCTAAAAATGTTGACGAGTACAACGCTGGGTATGATGCTTCTAAAAAACTTACAGTATCTCCTCTAAACCCAGCTAATGCAGCTAAGGATATTGAAAGAGGAAAAATATTGTTTGATCACACTTGTGCGGCATGTCACGGAACAGGAGGTGATGGACAAGGACCTATCGTGCAAAGTGGGGCATTCTCTGGAGTACCTAACTATGCAGACAGAGAAATTACTGTAGGATCTGTTCATTATGTATTAACAAACGGTAGAAATGCAATGGGATCTTATGCGGGACAATTGAATGCAGGAGACAGATGGAGAGTAGCATTGTATGTGATGAGTGCTTTCAAAAAAGGAGCAGCAGCACCGGCAGCAGCTACAGCGGCGGCACCAGCAACAACTGAAACGACTACCGAAACTAAAAAATAAGAAAAGAAATGTATAGTTTTTCACCAAAATTAAAATCAACTTCTATAATACTTCTTGTTGTAGGTTTAGTTCTTTTCGGTATTGGTTTCTTTATGAACAAAGGAATTTCTACTGAGAAAATAGAACAAATGATGGAAGCTGTTCATGCTTCTGGTCATGATGCTCCTACACATTCAAGTGAAATGGTTGGACCACAGGATCACGCAGCTCATTTAGAGCATGCTGAACTTCAGGTTCACAACCAGCCATTAGCATCGCTGCACTTTGTAGCTGTCTTTTTCTTTGGAGTAAGTTGCGCTGTACTGTTTTTCTACTGTATTCAGCACGCTGCTCACGCAGGATGGCCTATTATCATCACAAGAGTAATGGAGGCTATTGCATCTTATATTCCTTACGGTGGTGCAATCCTGGTTATCTTGATGATCTTAAACATCACTCATAATGGCCATTTATTCCACTGGATGGATCCTGAATTGACAAACCCGGAATCGGCACATTTTGATGTGATCCTATTTGAAAAGAAAAGATTCTTAAATATTCCTTTCTATGCAATAAGAACTTTAATCTATGTGATTGGTGCTTCTTTCTTTGCTTGGAAATTAAAAGCTCAGTCTAAAAAAGTAGACGAGACAAAATCAAAAGTAGAATATCAATTCCTTTACAGATGGGCAGTAGGATATATCGTATTCTTCGGATTTGCTTCTGCAGCATGGGCGTGGGATTGGTTGATGTCTATTGACCCTCACTGGTACTCTACAATGTATATCTGGTATTCAATGGTTAGCTGCCTTTCAAGTGGTATTGCTGTAATCATTTTACTAAGTGTATATCTTAAGAAAAACGGATTCCTTCCTCAGTTCAATGACAACCACTTACACGATTTAGGAGTTTTCCTTTTCGCTACAAGTATGCTTTGGACATATACATGGTTCGCTCAGTTCATGCTTTACTGGTATGCAAACGTTCCGGAAGAGGTTAACTACTTCTTCGGTAGATTCCAGCACTATGGTACTACATTTTTACCAATGCTGATTGTTAACTTCTTATTACCACTATTGGTATTAGTAAGCAGCAGCATCAAGAGAAATTACAAAGTAGTTACCACAATGGCTGTAGTAGTTATCTTAGGACACCTTTTAGATTACTTCAACATGGTAATGCCGGGAACGGTAGGACCATACTGGAACACTCCTGAAGTATTCTTGTTAATCCTGGGAGCAGTTCTATTCGTAGCTGGACTATTTATGTTTACTGTTCTTTCAGCTTTATCTAAACTGAAGTTGATTCCTACAGGAAACCCATTCTTACACGAATCTGAAATTTATGAGTATCCTTTCTAAGGAATTGTAACAAAATAAAATTACAAAAGACTGATTGTTAAACAATCAGTCTTTTTTTATGCCATGACGTAAATAAGAATTTTCAGGCAACCATTTTCTGTTTTTCTCGTCTTTATATAAAGTCTGTTTTACTATTAACACCGAAAATAACGTTCTGCTATGAAAAGAATTCACCTTTTTTACCTTCTGTTCTCTCTGATCTCCGTATTCACAAATGCACAGGTCATTACTTTTGTTTCTGAAAAAAACAATAGCCCTCTTCCCCGAGTTTCCGTATTTGGCAAAGACGGAAGTATACTCGCCTACTCTGACATTGATGGTAAGATTGACAAGCAGTCTCTGTCACCCTCTCAGGAAAAATTTCAGCTGGTCTATAATAATTTTCCCGTTGCCACTCTATCCTATTCCGATTTTGATCAGTCGGTCATTAAGATCAATGACCAGGTAAAAGAAATTGAAACGGTTGTTATTAAAAATAATAAGCCTGCCAAATACATTTTCATCAAGGGAAATTTTAACACTTATGTAACGGTAAACAATAAGCTGAATAGTTATGCAGACGGAGTTGTAACCTACATTTTTGATAATAAATCCAAAAAACTGAAAAGCACCAATGTAGAACAGTACAGAGTTTTCAGACTGACAGAACCTAAAAATGAGAAAAAAGAAACTTCATCATGGGATTATGGCAATTCTCTTCAGATTCCAAAGCTTAAAAATGTAGGAAATCCGGAAGAATATAAAACAACAAAAAATAACATTAAAGAATTAAAAGGTGACCGCAAAGATCAGATTGAGGTAACAGGCGGCGTACTTCAGGAAAAAGAATTTTCATTCTTTGGATATAGATTTTATGATCTAAGGACAATACTAAATATCTCTTTTGAAAAAGGATCAGAAAAAACGCTTAAAGATTTCCTGGAATATAATGAGCTTGCTTTTGTAAAATTGAAACATAAAAGTGAACCCAATTACAATCAGCTAGCAGTATATACTAATTTCTATCCAACAGAACTTAGCTTCAGTAATGACAATGATGTTGAGAAAGTGAAGTTTGATAAAGACAATAGCAATTACCAAACCTCTTACTGGCAGGATTCGTCATTTCCGAATATGCAAACTATTTTCAGCAGTTTTTTCAAAGGTGATTTAAAAGAACAAACCAATAAAAAATAATGAAAACTCTGCTCAGACTCACTTTCCATATTATTAATATCACTATTGAATTCTAAAATTAAAAGAACAGCATCTATTTCCGGAAAACAACAACAAATAAGCAAAAAACATAAAGTAAAAAATAAAATCCAGTATTAATAAAGGTTTTATTAAATTTGCAACAAACCAAATAAAAATGAAAAAGTTTTCTTTTCTACTTGTTTTCAGTCTGTTGCTTTTTACAGCATGTAAGAAAGATCATGTAGATGCTACGAATACTAAAACACTGCAGTCAAGTATCAATGATATGACTTCCAGTTTACCAACCATTAAGCAGATTAAGTTTAATGAGGCTCTTTATATCCTTAAAACATTTGGCGTAGAAGCAGATGGTGATGTAAACGAGCTAAAAGCCCTTGGAAAACTGATCAATGGAAAAAAAGTTCCTGAGATTATGTCTCTGGCAGACGAAGTTGCACAGAAAAACGGAATAGAATGGGCAAGTACTGCCCCGCCATCACTTGGAGAAATGAATATTTTTGGGGATGATAAAGCTAAAGAAAGCGATCCTAATGATGTAAAAGCAGGATCATTAAGCCTTATTACAAGACCTACAGGAGATGACGGTTCCGGAGCTCCTACTGCCATTCAAATCGTACCAAGACTTGTAGATGCTGCAGGAAACCCGGTATCATTCACAGGAGCAGGTTTGGAAGCAACACTTGAAGTATTCAGTAACGGAGTAAGACTTGCTACAGCTAAAAACCTGATGCAGGATAATAACTTTAAAGGATTCAACCTGAAGTTCTCCTCTATTCCGGCAGCAAAAGTTGTAGATAACAAAATTGACATCACTGTTTCTGTAAAAACAACTGCAAAAACTTTCAAAATGTCAAAAATCGGTCTTGATGTGAACGCAGCAGCCCTGAAAGTTCCTGCAATTCCTAAAACCGATACAACAGCTGTACCGGAACAACCAAGCGCAGTTATTGATCCAAACAATCCAAATGCAACTACTGGCACAACTACAGATCCTGCTGCGACAACTCCTTCAGCACCAGCTGCTCCAAAACAGCCAACTGCTGATCCTAAAAATACAGTAAGCAAATTTTTGAACAGTGTAAGTTCACAGAACTTAAAAGCGGCCTACGAAACAGCCAGCAATCCAAGCTGGGGAAGCTATGAATCTTTCTCAAACCCTACCTCAGGTTTCGGATCTGTGAAAAATGTAAGCGTAAAAAATATTACTACAAGTGGCACTACAGCCAACAGCGCAAGCGTAAATGCTACCTACGATGTAACGGATAAAAGCGGTAAGACAACTTCATTAAAAGTAACTTTCGGGCTTAAAAATGTAAACGGAGACTGGAAAATTTCCAGCTATAAAATCAATTAATAAATGGCTTCAGCAGAACTGATCAAAAAATTAGAAGAAACAATTGAAAACATCCCTGATTTTCCGATTCCGGGAATACAGTTTAAGGATATTTCACCCATCTTTTTAGATCCAAAACTTTACGAAGATGTGATTGCAGATCTTGCAGCCTTCAGTAAAGGAAAAGTAGATGCAGTCTGCGGAATTGAAAGCCGTGGTTATTTGTTTGGAATCGCTATTGCCGTAGCATTGGAAGTTCCGTTCATTTTAATCAGAAAAGCCGGAAAACTTCCACCTCCTGTCATTTCAGAAAAATATGATCTGGAATACGGAAGTGCGGTAATTGAAACTCGTGAGGGACAAATAAAACCGGGACAAAGAGTTTTGATTCATGACGATCTTTTGGCAACAGGCGGAACGACAGAGGCAGCGGCAAAGTTGGTTGAAAAACAAGGAGCAACCGTTTCCCAGTTCAGTTTCCTTATCGGCTTAAAAGGCTTGAATGGTGATGAAAAGCTGAAAAAATTTGGTGCAGAAGTGTATCATATTTTAGGATATTAAAATTCAATTTATATAATAAATTTCGGCTCCGCTCAGTGTGTCAATCATTATAAATGCTTGCCATACCAAGCGGAGCCGATCTGTTTTTAAGAGAAATAACAACAAATTCACAACATTTACATAATAATACCAATAAAGTATTTTGTAAATCTCTCAGAAACAATTAAATTTGCATTTCAATTTTTAAAAACTTATGGCAAAATTGGGAAAGAGTGCTCAGAACGAGCAAGAAGGTAAAGAAACGGTTGAGTTCTTTAAAGACCTTGATAGAGAAGCTTTAAACACTGAAAGATTTGTTGAAAAATATTCAAAGCCTCTAGGTTTTGTATTTGGAGCACTAATTTTAGCTGTTTTAGGATTCTTCGCTTACAAGCAATTTGTAGTTGCTCCAAAGAACGCTGAAGCTGTGAAAAGTTTCCTTTCTGCTCAAAAAAGTCTTACTGAAGGTAAAGATAAAGATGCTTTGGGAGGAAAATCTGCAGCCAACCCAGGTTTTGTAGGTACATATAACGAATATTCTTCTACTAAAATTGGTAAACTTTCATCTTATAATGCAGGTTTATTAAAGTTCAAAGAAGGAAAATTCCAGGAAGCTTACGATCTTTTAGACCAATTTTCATCTGATAACAAAACTTTAGTAGCACTTAAATTCGGAGCTATGGCAGATGCAAAATCAGGACTTAACAAAAACGATGAAGCTTTAGCTTTATTAGACAAAGCAGCAACAGCTTCTGATGATCCGTATACAACATACTATTTCACAAGAAAAGCAGGTATCGTTGCTTTAGGATTAAAGAAAAATGCAGAAGCTAAAAAATACTTCTCCGCAATTAACGAGAAATATCAGGACTACGACAATGGAATGTCTGATTCTTATATTGAAATGACTAAATATTACTAAAAAATGGCAACAGTTAATCTTTCCGATTACAAGCCACTTCATATAACTAATGCCGAAGATTTTTCTATCGGCATTGTTTTTTCTGAGTGGAATGATTTTGTAACGTACAATCTTCGTGATGCAGCTTTGGAAATCCTTGAAAAAGAAGGGGTAAAACCTGAAAACATCAAACTTTTCCCTGTTCCCGGAGCTTTTGAACTCAACTATGCAAGCATGCAGCTTTGCAAAGAGAGAAAATATGATGCAGTAATTTCTATTGGATGTGTGATCCGCGGGGAAACTCCTCATTTTGATTATGTATGTTCTGCCGTGGCACAGGGAATCAAAGACTGTAACATTATGACGGACACCCCTACTATTTTCTGCGTACTAACAGATGACACTAAAGAGCAGTCTATCGCAAGAAGCGGTGGTGACCTTGGAAACAAAGGTGTTGAAGCAGCTGTTACCGCTTTAAGAATGATTGATTTCAAAAAGAAATTATCTGATAAAAAAGGAAATATCGGTTTTGGACATTCTTAACCGCAGATTACTTTAACAATATACTGGGACTATTTTTTAATAGTCCTTTTTTATTGGGTCTTGTAAATCATAAACCTTACTAATAAAAAGGATGTTTTTATTTTTTTCTATCAAAAGTTCTGTACAAAAACTATCTTTGTGAAAACTAATAAAAACAGTACATACATGTTTTTAAAAAAAATAAAACCGTTCCTATATTTAGGAGTTTTCTATCTTATTATTTCATTGATAATAAGAACAGTATTCTTTTTTCACCCTATTACCACAGCTAGTTTTGGGGTTTTCGAGGTCATAAAAGTCCTGTTAATAGGTCTGGTAAATGATATTTTCGTTTTCATATTGGCCAGTTCTATTCTTGCGCTTTACTTCCTCTTTCTGTCCAATTCGAAATATAAAAAACCTTATGGTCCCATTATTTTGGGGGTATTGGTTCTATTCTTTCTTTATATCTGGCTTGTTCCGAACAACATTTTCAAGCAATATGGAGGTTCTATCATGGAGATAGCACTTGTTTTTGTAGGAATAAAGACCCTTTTCTTCGGATTGATGCTTTTCCTTCCTACTCAAAGAACTAAGATTCGTAACATCTTATATTTCATTACATTATTATTGTACGTTCTTCTGATTATTTTCAACGGGGTAAGTGAATACTTCTTTTATAATGAATTCGGGGTTCGTTATAACTTTATTGCAGTAGATTATCTTATCTATACGAATGAAGTCATTGGAAATATCATGGAAAGTTATCCTGTGGTTCCCTTGTTTTCAGGAATAATGATCGTTACGCTTGCCATCACATGGTTTATTTATAAGAAAACCAAAGATGAATTGCTGGAACTTCCTGATTTTAAACAAAAAATGGTCCTTCTGGGTAGTTTTATGGTACTTTGTGCTCTTAGTGCACTGGCAATACCATCTTTAATGCAAATCAGGTCAGACAATGTTTTTGCTGACGAAATTGAAGCCAACGGACTTCCTAAGTTCTACTGGGCCTTTACTCATAATGAGCTGGATTACTTCCAGTTTTACTCACAGATCAATCAACAGCAGGCTGAAAAGAATTTCCTGAGCCAGTATCCACAGCAGACATTATCAAGAAACATTGTTGCTGAGCAACCTGAAATGAAGAAAAATGTCGTATTGATTTCTATTGAAAGTCTTTCCGCAGATTTTATGGAACATTATGGTAATACGCAAAAAATCACTCCTTTCCTGGACAGCCTTGCAGAGAAATCATTGATGTTTACCAATCTTTATGCTACCGGAAACAGAACAGTACGCGGTCTTGAAGCCTTGACTCTATGTATTCCTCCTACAGCCGGAGAAAGTATCATCAAAAGAGATGACAATAAAAACAAATTTACAACCGGAAGTGTTTTCAAATCCAAAGGCTATGATGTTAAGTTTTTATATGGCGGATACAGCTATTTTGATAATATGCAGGACTTCTTTGGCGGAAATGGCTACGGTATTGTAGACCGGAATAACTTTAAACCTGAAGAAATTACTTTTGCCAATGTTTGGGGTGTTGCTGATGAAGATATGGCTAAAAAAGCGATTCAGGTGATGAATACTGAAGCTAAATCTGGGAAACCATTTTTCAATCACTGGATGACTGTTTCCAATCACAGACCTTTTACTTATCCTGACGGAAGAATAGATATTCCGGGAACAGCAAAATCCCGTGAAGGCGGTGTAAAATATACAGACTACTCTCTTAAACTGTTCTTTGATATGGCTAAGAAACAAGACTGGTATAAAAACACTGTTTTTGTCATCATTGCAGACCACTGTGCTTCGAGTGCCGGAAAAACAGAACTTCCTATGGATAAATACAGAATTCCTGCGATGATCTTCTCAGAAGGATTTGTTCAGCCTCAGAAATTTGATGCGCTAATGTCTCAGATAGACGTTATGCCTACCGTTCTAGGATTATTAAATTTTAGCTATCAGTCTAAGTTTTTAGGTCAGGATGTCTTCAAACAGGAGTTCCAGCCTAAAGCTTATGTTGCAACCTATCAGGATCTTGGATTTATAAAAGACGGACATTTAACCATTATCTCCCCGGTAAAAAAGGTAAAACAATATTCTTTGGAACTGGAAAAAAGTGATCTGGCTCCAGCTTTTAAGTTGTATTACGATGAAAAATTATTAAAAAATCCGGAGCAGAAACTGGTAGATGATGCTGTATCAGCCTATCAGTCTACCTCATACTGGTTAAAAACTAAACAACTAAACAGATAAATATCTAAATATTTTTCACTTATAGTTTGATTTAAAATATTTAAATTAACCAATAAATTTATTAGTATGAAATGGACAGACGACAGAGGCGGAAACGTTGATGACCGCCGTGGTTCCGGAGGTGGAAGTGGTGGTATGATTGTAGGTGGAGGACTTGGAACTTTAATTATAGCAGCCATTGTATTCTTTTTGGGAGGTGATCCATCCGGTATTTTGAATTCCGGCAGTATGCAGCCTTCTAGAAATCCGGGAGAACAAAGAGAGCTTACAACCGGTGAAAAACAAATCGGGGAAATGGTAAAAATGATGGATGCATGGAATAGCCAGACGTGGAATCAGATTTTCACAGAAAATGGAATGACCTATACTGATCCGGGTATTGTTCTTTTTGAAAACACAACTTCTTCAGCATGTGGTACAGCCCAATCTGCCATGGGGCCATTCTATTGTCCGGCTGATCAGAAAGTTTATATGGATATGAGTTTTTTTGGTGAACTTCAGCAAAAATTCGGAGCTAAAGTAACGGAATTTACGGTAGCCTATGTTCTTGCCCATGAAGTAGGCCACCATGTTCAGACTCTTTTAGGAACTACTCAGAAAGTAGATCAGCTAAGAAGAAGCGGAAGATATTCTGAAGAACAGATGAACAGAGTATCCGTTGCTACAGAATTACAGGCAGATTTCTATGCCGGAGTCTGGGCAAAGAGGACCAATGAGAGTAAGCATATCCTGGAACCTGGAGATATTGAGTCTGCCATAGACGCTGCAGAGGCTGTTGGAGATGATAACATTCAGAAAAGGGGTCAGGGATATGTTAATCAGGAAAGCTTCACTCACGGATCATCCGCACAGCGTAAAGAATGGTTTATGAAAGGTTACAACACCGGAGATATAAGACAGGGAGATACTTTCAATCAACTTTTGAAATAACTCTGAACCATTAGCAATTAAGAATCTTAATGTTTTTAAATAGCATATAAAATGCGGTCTCAGTGTGAGACCGCATTTTTATTTATTGCAATTCTATAGGGTTAGAATTTTTCTTGGCTTCTTCTTTCACTCTTTCTTCCATTCTTTTCCTCATATCGGCAGGATTTTGATTTCCACCACCGCCAGAGCCTCTTCCTCCCCCTCCTATTCTCACAGTAGTCGAAAATCCACCTTGTCCTCCACTTTGACTCATGAATGACATGGGATCTGTTTTGAATTTTTGCTGCTGTTTTACATAATCTGTTCTTTTCACTTTTAATGTATTTCCAAACTGATTCAAAGTAGGGAATTCAGCAATCTTATAGTTTTTCATTAAATCAAAGGAATACTCTCCTTTATCATCTTCCACTTTTACGATTAATCCCGGAAGTCCGCCAAACTTGTAAGGACCATCCTGATAAGGAAGATCTGTAGTAAACCAAGCCGTCCATTTTCTTCCTCCAAAATCAGTTTCCGCCTTCTGAACTTTATATTCTCCTATTTTTCTTGTTTCCGATTCAATTTTCCAGTTCAGAGGCCTGTCCTCTTCATACGAGTAGATATCACGCCCTATTCTGTCTTTGAAATATGTCTTTTGGTTTGTTTTATCTTTTTCTACAGAATAATTGATATTAGTTCTCAAACCTTCCATCTGATCTCTGTTAATACTTCCTCTTCCACCGCCACCCTGAAATGCCTTTTGCATGATAGAATCTCTTTTAATCCTGTTTTCAGAATAGAATACAGATTTTTCGGGAGAAATATCCAGGTAAGCATTTTCAGTCTTGACATCTGTTTTATTTTCGGCATCAGGCTTCATAGTCACCTGATACACAAACCTGTTTGTCTGTGCAGAAACATTCTGTATGAAGAGTGCCAATGCGATAATACCTAATTTTTTCATTTATATTTTCTTTTATTTTAATTCAATTGGATTCTGATCTATACTTCCAGCAAAAGAATGGTTTTCTGTAGAAGAATTCTGCTGCATGGGAAAACTCTGGTTTTCGTTACTCATTCCCCGATGCATTCCACCACCGCCATGACCTCCGCCTCTCATACCACCTCCATTCATTCCGCCACTATGTCTTCCTCCTCCTATATTAATATTTCCTTCACCACCGCTATTTCCTGCCATTGCCTTTCTGTTTTTACCAAACTCCAGTTCCAAGGCTGCTTTATCACCATGAAAATTAACTCTTGTACTTTGTTTAGCATCAGAACTGATCTGCTCTTCAAAAGCATTTTTAATGGTAATTTTTTTAGCAAGATCGAATTTATAATCTCCTTTGTCGTCTTCCAGCTTTACAATCAGTCCCGGCAATCCTGAGAATTTATATGGCCCGTCAGAAACAGGGATATCTTTTGTAAACCATGCTGTCCAGACTCTGCCAGCAAATTCGGCTACTGCTTTTTGGGCAGAATATCCATTTTGTTTCTCCACAAGATTTGTTATTTCCCATTTTACAGGTCTGTCTTCCTGATAGTAAATTTGTTTTCCGGCTGCTCTTTCATAATAATATACTTTCTGATCCGGAATATTTTTAGAAATAAAATATTCAAAGAAAGTCGGTTCAAAATGTTTCTTTCCTTCAAGCTTTGAAAAATCTTTTCCATCTTTTTTATCATTTTCTTTCGCTTCTGATCTCTGAGAAGTAAAAAGAGAGTCTCTTTTCAATTTATTTTCGCTGATAAATAAGGAACGGTCTCCTTTAATATCCAGAAAGGTTCTTTCATTTTTCATACTTACCAGATTGATGGAATCCGGGTTTACCAGTGTTTCGTACACAAATCTTGTTGTCTGTCCGTAAGACACTGCAGTGAAAAGCAACACAAAAAAAGCAGTTATTTTTTGTTTCATTACCAATTTTATTTATAGATATGAAATACGTTTCAAGGTTAAAATGAGAAATGAAATCTTCACATAAGCAAAACAATTTTATCTAATTTTAACAGAAATACCCCCTTTCAATCTTGCTATTAATATCAGAATCATTAAAATAGATATCTTCGATTTGAGATTGCGGAAATTAGTTCGTATTTTTGCATCATTAAATCATTCTAAATAAATACAATGATAAAAGTATCAGACTATGCAAAGGAGAAAGCCATCCAGTTAATGACGGAAGATGGTTTTAACCCTGCTGAAGATTATATAAGAGTAGGGGTAAAAAGCGGCGGATGCTCTGGTTTAGAGTATGTTTTAAAGTTTGATAACCAAAAAACAGACACAGATCAGATTTTTGAAGATAATAACATCAAAATTATTATAGATAAAAAATCCATCCTTTATTTGGCAGGAACAACTCTTGAGTATTCAGGAGGATTGAACGGAAAAGGGTTTGTTTTTAACAACCCGAATGCATCCAGAACATGTGGATGTGGAGAATCATTTAGTCTTTAGAGAAAAGACCTTAGATCCTAGATTGCAGACCTCAGAACCTTTCTGAATTTTGGAATCTAAAATCTGAAATCTAAAAAAATATAATGAGTAAATATACAGAAGACGATTTAAGAGTCGATCTAGAAAATAAAAAATATGAATTCGGTTGGGAAACGAAGATTGATTATGAAGATTTCCCGATCGGTTTAAATGAGGATATCATCCGTGCCATCTCTGCTAAAAAAGAAGAGCCGGAATGGATGACTGAATGGCGTCTGGAATCTTTCAAAATCTGGTTGAAAATGGTAGAACCTAGCTGGGCAAATATCAAGTATGAAAAACCAGATTTTCAAGCAATCCGTTACTATGCTGCTCCTAAAGTAAAGCCAGAACTGGCAAGCCTTGACGAGGTAGACCCTGAATTATTGAAAACATTTGCAAAATTAGGGATCAATATCGAAGAGCAGAAAAGACTTTCAGGTGTTGCCGTAGATATCGTAATGGACTCAATTTCTGTGAAAACTACTTTCCAGGATACATTGGCAGAGAAAGGAATTATTTTCTGCTCAATTTCTGAGGCTATTAAAAACCACCCTGATTTAGTAAGAAAATATCTTGGAAAAGTAGTTCCGAGAGGAGATAATTTCTATGCAGCATTAAATTCCGCAGTATTCTCTGATGGAAGTTTCTGCTATATTCCTAAAGGTGTAAAATGCCCAATGGAGCTATCCACTTATTTCCGTATCAATCAGGCAGGAACAGGACAGTTTGAAAGAACGCTTCTTGTAGCTGATGAAGGAAGTTATGTCTCTTATCTTGAAGGCTGTACAGCACCATCAAGAGATGAAAACCAGCTTCACGCTGCGGTAGTGGAACTGATTGCTTTGGACGGCGCTGAGATCAAATATTCAACAGTTCAGAACTGGTATCCTGGTAATGAAGAAGGTAAAGGAGGTGTATTCAACTTTGTAACGAAGAGAGGACTTTGCGAAAGAAATGCAAAAATCTCATGGACACAGGTAGAAACAGGTTCGGCAGTAACATGGAAATATCCTTCTTGTATCCTTAAGGGAGACAATTCTATTGGGGAATTCTACTCTATTGCGGTAACCAACAACCACCAGTATGCAGATACAGGAACAAAAATGATCCACATTGGAAAGAATACCAGATCCACAATTATTTCAAAAGGTATTTCTGCAGGAAAATCTCAAAACTCGTACAGAGGACAGGTGAAAGTAATGCCTTCAGCAAAAGGGGCAAGAAACTTCTCTCAATGTGACTCTCTATTGATGGGTAATGAATGTGGAGCTCACACTTTCCCTTATATTGAAATTAAAGATCCTACTGCGCAGTTAGAGCACGAAGCAACGACTTCAAAAATTGGAGAAGATCAGATTTTCTACTGTAACCAGAGAGGAATTGATACAGAAAGAGCAATCGCTCTGATTGTGAATGGTTTCAGTAAAGAAGTTTTGAACAAGCTTCCGATGGAATTTGCCATTGAAGCACAAAAACTACTTGAAATTTCATTAGAAGGTTCAGTAGGATAAAAAAAAATATGATAGCTACAGAAAGATTAATTTTAAGAAAACCCGCAAAAGAAGATTTTGAAAGTTTCTTTGAAATTAATCATGACCCTGAAACCAATATTCATAATCCAAGCGGGCCCATGAGTTTTCAAAAAGCAGAAAGCACATTTGCAAGAATGCTTGATCATTGGGAAAAATATAGTTTTGGAAGCTGGGTGATTGTTGAAAAAGATGATCCAGAAAATATAATAGGTTTTGGAGGGCTGAGCTATAAACTCTACGGAGAAGAAGAAAAATTGAATTTAGGCTATCGTTTTGCTTCCCAGGCATGGGGGAAAGGATATGCCACAGAATTCACAAAGAAGACTATAGATGTTGGTTTAAATCAAGACGATAAAGAAGAAATATTCGCAATTGTCCGTCCCAGCAATATAGCTTCTGTTAAAGTTTTGGAAAAGGCAGGTATGATCAAAATCGGGACTCTTAATGATGTTCCGGGTCAACCTGAAAGTTTAGTATATAGAATTCAAAAATAATTTGTTTAAGCAAATAAAATGTTAGAAATTAAAAACCTTCACGCCAAAATTGAAGATGGCGCAGAAATATTAAAAGGTATTAATCTTGAAATAAAGCCAGGCGAAGTTCACGCTATCATGGGGCCGAACGGAGCCGGGAAATCTACCCTTTCTTCTGTAATCGCAGGAAAAGAAGATTACGAAGTGACTGGTGGAGAGATCCTTTTTCAGGGAGAAGACATCAGTGAAGACGCTCCTGAAGATAGAGCTCACAAAGGAATTTTCCTTTCTTTCCAGTATCCAGTGGAAATTCCGGGAGTTTCTGTAACGAACTTTATCAAAGCTGCTTTAAACGAAACAAGAAAAGCAAACGGATTGGAAGAAATGCCTGCAAAAGAAATGCTTGCATTAATCCGTGAAAAATCTGAAAAACTGGGTATCAAGAAAGATTTCCTTTCAAGATCATTAAACGAGGGATTCTCCGGAGGTGAAAAGAAAAGAAACGAGATCTTCCAGATGATGATGCTTAATCCTAAATTGGCTATTCTTGATGAGACTGATTCCGGATTGGATATTGATGCTTTAAGAATCGTGGCAGATGGAGTAAATCATTTTAAAAATGAAGGAAATGCAGTTCTTTTGATTACACACTATCAGAGATTGCTTAACTATATTCAACCTGACTTCGTTCACGTTTTAGCAGATGGAAAAATCATCAAAACAGGTGATAAATCTTTAGCATTAGAACTTGAAGAAAAAGGTTACGACTGGCTTCTTAACTAAGAAGAAAATATATTATTTCAGAGATTAAAATTTTTCGCATTCATTTATAAAATACAGCAAAAAAGAATCTCTAGTATTAAAAATTGGGTTCCCTATTCCTCGGAATAACAATATTTTAGTTAATAAAAAAAGAAAAAATGGTGCAAACCACAGATATACCAGTAATGGCATTAAAAGAACAAATTATAGAGAACCATAATGAATTTTTGGAGAGTCTTCGTCACAGATTTCTGGATGACAGTAGAAAAGCAGCTCTTCAAAGGTTTCAAACCCTTGGTTTTCCGACAAAAAAAAACGAAGAATATAAATATACCAATCTAAAGGAAATCACGGAAAAAAGCTACAACTTCTTCCCGAAAGAGAGCCACAATATCACTAAAGAGCAGTTTGATGAACTGCATCTTGGAGAAGAAAATTTTGATTGGATTGTTTTTGTAAATGGTAAACTTCATAAAGAACTTTCAAAAGTTTCTATTGAAAATGTAGAATTCCTTTCATTCAACTACGCACTGAATGACGAGAAGCACAAAGAAGTTTTTGAAAAGTATTTCAACACCATCGCTTCTAAAGAACAAGCTTTTACAAACTTAAACCTTGCTTACTGCAAATACGGATTCTTTTTGAAGGTTCCTAAAAATGTAGTGATTGAAAAACCAATCCATATTTTTTATATTTCTCAGAATCAGGAGGAAAACACATTCTACAATACCAGAAACCTCTTGATCGTAGAAGAAGGAGCAAAAGTAGAAGTGATTGAAAGCCACCATAATTTTGACAGCACTTATGTGTTGACAAACTCTGTAACGGAGATTTTTACCTATCCCAATGCAAAAGCTGACTGGCATAAGCTTCAAAATGATAACAACACAACCTATCTTATCGACAACACATTCGCAAGACAGGAGAAAGACAGCTTAACCACTGTAAATACATTCTCTTTCGGAGGTAAACTGGTAAGAAACAACCTTGATTTTATTCATAATGGATCAAACATCAATTCATTCATGAATGGAATCACAATCATCGGAAAAGATCAATTGGTAGATCACCATACGGCGGTTCACCATAACTTCCCGAACTGTGAAAGTTATCAGAACTACAAAGGAATCTTTGATGGTAATGCACATGGAGTTTTTAATGGAAAAGTTTTTGTTGACAAAATTGCTCAAAAAACAAATGCTTATCAGCAGAATAACAACGTATTGCTAAGTGAAGGTGCAAGTATTGATACAAAACCTCAGTTGGAAATCTTTGCTGATGATGTAAAATGTTCTCACGGATGTACCGTAGGTCAGCTGAATGAAGACGCTTTATTTTACCTGAGAGCAAGAGGAATTTCTAAAAAAGAAGCACAGGCATTACTTTTATATGCTTTTGCTAATGACGCCATGCAAAACATTGATATAGAGCCTCTAAAAGAGAAAATATCAAAGCTATTGGCAGAGAAACTAGGAGTAGATATAGAATTCTAAGACTTATATATATTGATACACAAAAGCACTTCAAAAAGAAGTGCTTTTTTATTTTTTACAGGTTATCTCGTTTATTTCTTTAGCCAGCCCTGGTTATCCTTATTATCTGAGCGTTTCTTCCCATTATCGAAATTATAGGCTAAACCTACACCTAATGTCTGCTTCAGCTGTGTTTTCCAAATCTGATTATGATCATACAGCAGATCCAGGGTAATATTGGATGAAATATATTTATTGATTTTCATATTTAAGATCGCTCCATAAGCCAATACCAATCTATCCGGATGATCCAGATAATTTGAAAATACAGACGCGGTATTGGTTAGGTTTATATTCTCCATGATTTTGATTTTATAAATAGCTGTCCCAAGAAAACCAAACTGGAAAAGTGATGAATCCCCATCATTCTTAAGTCCATAAGTTCCTGCTGTTTGAAGATCCTTATCCAAAACAAAAGTCCATCTTGCGTTAGCCGGACGTAAAGTTACTGTCAGATTATCATTAGGACGGTAGGTAACCCCTGCACCCACATTCAGGTATCCCGGAGCCATGAAATTGGAGATTTTTTTAGCATCGGGATTATTCCCGTCTTCATATCCCGGAGCAAACTGAGTCTGAAGGCCGGCTCCTGTTGAGAAATACCAGCTTTCGGCAAATTTTCTACCATAGTTTGTAGAAAGGTTGATAACATCCTGAGTTTTTCTTACACCCGTTCCCTGGGTATTATTCTGTCCGTAGCCCAAAATAATAATATTTTCCCAAAGATCTTTTCCTTTTTCATAAGTCAGGTTATAATTGACACCGGCAAGCCATCCTACGTTGTTGGCTCCACCTCCAACCCAGTTTGAAAAGGCGGCCTGATTAAGCATTAATGTATTTTGTCCCTGAATAGACCAGGCTTTAATGGTGTCTGCTGCCGGAGCATCTGTTTTAGTTTCTTGCGCCAAAGCCATCGCTCCAAAAGAAATGGAACTGATCAATAAAAGTTTCTTCATAATAATGATTTATTACAAATGTATAAATAATAATCTATGCCTAAATAAAATTCACTATAAAATGAATTTAACATAGTTGATTTTTTGCTTATAATACAATGAAAACAAATCATTTAAGTAACCCCATATTGTATTCCAAACTTAAATCAACTTAAAACTACAGTATTTTAATGACAAAAAAACACCTCATTCCTGAAGTGTTTTTCTATTAGAATTGATCTAGTTATATTATTTTTTTATCCACCATTGGCTGTCTTTACGATCAGAGCGTTTTACCCCATTATCAATGGTATAAGCGAATCCGATTCCAAGGGTTTGTTTCAGCTGCGTTTTTTCGATTTGACTGTGATCATACAACAAATCAACCGTTACATTGGATGAAATATATTTGTTTACTTTCAGGTTCAATAGGGCTCCATAAGCCAATACCAATCTATCCGGATGATCCAGATAATTTGAAAAGACCGATGCGGTATTGGTCAAGTAGATATCTTCCATTATTTTCAGCTTATAAATTGCCGTTCCCAAGAAACCGAACTGCAATAAAGAAGAATCACCATCGCTTTTCAAACCGTAGCTTCCCGCTGTCTGAAGGTCTTTATCCAGTACAAATGTCCATCTGGCGTTGGTAGGACGTAAAGTTACCGTCAGATCTTCATTAGGTCTGTACGTGATACCCATCCCGACGTTCAGGTAACCTGGAGCCATAAAATTTGAGATTTTTTTGGCTTCAGGGTTGTTTCCGTCTTCATATCCTGCAGCAAACTGAGATTGTAATCCCGTTCCTAAAGAGAAATACCAGCTTTTTGAAAATTTTCGCCCATAGTTGGTAGAAACATTGATAACATCCTGAGTTTTCCTTATTCCTATTCCTTTGGTATCATTTTGTCCATAACCTAAAATAATGATATTTTCCCAGAGATCATTATTTTTCTCGTACGTCAGGTTGTAATTGACACCGGCAAGCCACCCCACGTTATTAGCCCCACCTTGTACCCAGTTTGAAAAGGCAGACTGATTGATCATTAATGTATTTTTCCCTATCACAGACCAGTATTTTACTGTGTCTACCACAACAGAATCTTTCTTCAATTCTTCTTGTGCACTTGCATAAATCCCAATAAAAAAGGAAAGAATCAATAAAAACTTCTTCATTACTCAAATAATTTTCACTGCAAAAATATTAATATAATTTTTTTTAAAGGTAAATTCAGCTTTAAAGAATTAGGATTCTTTAAAGTTTAAATGCCTAACAATAAGATATCTCTATAAAATCAATGCCAAAATAATAAGTCTGAAAATAAATTTGACACCTTTTGTCTTAAAATCAGATGGATAGAAATTGATTCATCGCCAAATTTTCCGAAATTTATCATTGGCTTTTGATTTGACGTAAAATCCTCATGTTTAAAAATGCAATTTCAAAAAGAGCGATTATATACCCTTTGCTGATGCTTTCTGCAATGTGGTTCGGGTATTTTTTACAAATGCAGGGATTTTTTCAAAGCTGTTTTGGAGCGATTATACCGCTTTTACCTGAAGGACTGCTGGGTATAGTTACCTCCCCTCTTTTGCATGGAAATATCGATCATATTATAGGAAACTCTATTCCCATAGCGGCACTTATGTTTTTGCTCTATCAGTTTTACCCTTTAGTTGCAAACAAGGTTTTTATTATCGGCTGGCTGGCAACAGGGCTTTTGGTATGGCTTCTTCCTCCCATCGACATTTTTTCCGGCGAATATATGTACACCTGTACAATCGGAGCCAGTGGCGTGGTCTATGTTCTTGCCTTCTTCCTTTTCTTCAGTGGAGTATTCAAATGGAATACAAAGCTTCTTACCATTTCAATGCTAGTGGTACTGTATTATGGAAGTTTAGTCTGGGGAATGCTTCCGGAAGAACTGTTCTACAATATGCAGGAACCCAGTAAAATTTCATGGCAGGCCCATCTTTCCGGTGCTGTAGTAGGTAGTGTCATTGCATTTGCTTTTAAAAATGTTGGAGAAAAAAAGAAAAAATTTATCTGGGAATTCCCTAATTATTATAGTGAAAAGGATGATAAGCTGTGGCAGGAATACAAGGAAAATCATCCGGAAGATTTTATGGAGCTTCCCTATAAAAAAAGAGATGATATTTGGGATCATTTGGATGAATTAAGGAAAAGATAAAAACTTATTTCATTACATTTGAAAAAAAACACACATGATTTCCGAAGAATACTTTTACGCAATCGCCCTCCGCGAATGCAGCCAGATAGGTGATATTCATTTTCATAAACTTGTCCATACTTTTGGGAGTGCACAGGAAGCATGGAAAAGAGCAAAGAAAGAGTACAAAAAACTGGAAGGAATAGGACAAAAAACAGTTTCAGATATTGGAAATAAGTCTCATTTGGAATTCGCAGAAGAAGAATTAAATTTTTGCGAAAAAAATAATATCCGGATCAGGCTGAAGCATCTTAGTGAAACTCCTTTACTGCTTAATGAATGTAATGATGCCCCTGCTATTCTTTATCAGAAAGGAAAGATTGATGATACACAATCAAAAGTAAGTATTGTAGGAACCCGAAATATGACGGGCTATGGCCAAAAATTTATTGAAGACTTCTTTGAAACAACTCAATCTTCAAGATATACATCAGTAAGCGGACTTGCTTTGGGTGTTGACAAAGAGGTTCATGAGCAGTCTATTCTTCACCGAAAATCTACTGTAGCGGTTCTTGCACATGGTTTCCAATATTTATATCCATCAAAGAACAGAAAACTTTCAGAGAAAATTTTGGAGGAAGGAGGCGCATTAATCACAGAGTTTAGTTCTTCCCGGAAACCAGACCGTGAAAACTTTATCCAGAGAAATAGAATTGTAGCAGGAATGTCTCCCGCAACCATTGTGGTGGAAACCGGTTTTGGAGGAGGGTCTGTAAGTACTGCTGCTTTTGCCAATGATTATAACCGTGACGTCTTTGCCCTCCCGGGAAAAATTACAGACATCTGCAGCCAGGGATGTAATCAGCTGATTTTCCATAATAAAGCGACAGCCATTTCTACCATAAAAGATCTTGTAAACATGCTAGGGTTTAATGATCCTAAAGAAAAAATAGAAGAGTTATTTCCTTACAGCGAGACATTGATGCAATTATCTGATAATCAATATTTAATATATCAATCTATTAAAGATCAACCTCAGATTTCTCTGGATGATCTGGCGCAGAAAATTAATATTCCCACCCACAAAATCTTACCAATAATTTTGGAATTGGAACTTTTAGGGAAAGTAAAATCATTTTCCGGGAGGCAATTCATCGCAATTTAAGATTTAATGATTTCTTAATATTGCATTATTTCACACATAACATTTCATTTTTAATAAAATTTGAACACAAATTATCAATTTAATAATATTACGAAACATTATTATTTAATTTTTAACAATGTTGAAATACAGTGTTGTGAATCTTGAAAAAAAAATTAAATTTGTTGACAATAATATTCAACCTTAATATATGGAACAATATAATATTGACCAGAAAATCCAAGAGTTTATTGCAAAAATTGAAGCAAAAAATCCTAACGAACCGGAATTCTTACAGGCTGTAAAAGAAGTTGCCGTAACAGTAATTCCATTCATTGCTACTAAAAAAGAATATACCGGAATGAAGCTGCTTGAAAGAATGGCTGAAGCTGAAAGAATTATTATTTTCAGAGTTCCATGGGTTGATGACAAAGGAGAGATTCAGGTTAACAGAGGTTTCAGAATTCAAATGAACTCTGCTATTGGACCATACAAAGGAGGGATTCGTTTCCATCCTACTGTAAACTTATCAGTTCTTAAGTTCTTAGCTTTCGAACAAGTATTCAAAAACTCTTTAACAACTCTTCCAATGGGAGGTGGTAAAGGAGGTTCAGATTTCGATCCACAAGGAAAATCTGATATGGAAGTAATGCGTTTCTGCCAGGCTTTCATGACAGAACTGTGCAAGCACATTGGTCCTGAAACAGACGTACCTGCGGGAGATATCGGTGTAGGAGCAAGAGAAATCGGATATTTATTCGGACAGTACAAGAAAATCAGAAACGAATTTACCGGAGTTCTTACAGGAAAAGGTCTTGCCTATGGAGGTTCATTAATCCGTCCTGAAGCTACAGGATACGGCGTAGTATACTTCGCTGAGCAAATGCTTAAGACTATCGGACAGGATTTCCAAGGGAAAACAGTAACGGTATCAGGTTTCGGAAACGTAGCTTGGGGAGTTATCAAAAAAGCAACTGAACTTGGCGCTAAAGTAGTAACAATCTCTGGACCAGATGGATACATTTATGACAAAGATGGTATCAGCGGAGAAAAGATCGATTATTTATTAGAGCTTAGATCTTCAGGAAACAACAGAGCTGAAGATTATGCTAAAAAATATCCTTCTGCTGAATTCCATGCTGGAAAACGTCCTTGGGATGTGAAATGTGATGTAGCGTTCCCTTCTGCAACTCAAAACGAATTAGATTTAGATGATGCAAGAAAACTAGTTGAAAACGGATGTGTTTGTGTAACGGAAGCGGCTAACATGCCTTCTACACTAGACGCCATCAACTATTTCTTAGATAATAAAGTATTATTCTCTCCTGGTAAAGCTTCCAACGCTGGAGGTGTTGCTACATCAGGATTAGAAATGACTCAGAACTCTATCCGTCTTAACTGGACTTCTGAAGAGGTTGATGCAAGATTAAAGGAAATCATGATTGGTATCCACAAAGCTTGTAGAGACTACGGAAAAGACGAAGACGGTTATGTAAACTACGTAAAAGGTGCAAATATTGCCGGCTTCGTAAAGGTAGCAGAAGCAATGTTGGCTCAAGGAGTTGTGTAACAGAAAAACAAAGGTTGGGAAAAATTCCCGACCTTTTTTGATATAGCCTGTTCCCGGGATAATGGGAAAAAAGTAAAAAGTGAAAGGAGAAAGCGCTGCTATATGCAGCGCTTTTTTTATTTTTATATCATGAAAAACACTTTTAAAAATATTGATGAATATATCCTTCTATTCCCGATGGAAGTGCAGGAAAAACTGCTTGAACTTAGACAAGCCATCCATTCACAGATTCCGGATCTGGAAGAATATATTGGATATCAGATGCCTGCTTTCAGGTATAAAGGAAAACCTTTGGTATATTTTGCCGGATATAAAAAACACATTGGTTTTTATCCCGGAGCTGAAGGGATCAGTAATTTTGAAACAGATTTTGAGCAAAGAAAATATACATTTTCCAAGGGAGCTGTACAGTTTCCGATTTCCGGTGATCTCCCGCTGGATTTAGTCAATAAGATTCTCCGGTTTAAAGTAGGAAAAATTGACCAAAAAAAATCCTGAAATACGAGATTTCAGGATTCCGACTAGTGTTTGCTAAAGTACTTTTACTTTTTCTTCTTTTTGTCTTTCTTTTCCTCTTTAGGTGCATCTGCTGGCTTCGTTGCATCTGTAGGTGTTGTACTTACCGTTGGGTCAGTTGCAGGAGATGTTTCCATTGTAGTTGCAGGGGTTTTTTCCTGTTGAGTTTTTGGATCCGAAGGACTTGTAGTCTGTGTATTCGGTTGTTGGGTTTGAGTTGTCGTTGGATTATTAGTAGAAGTATCCGCCGGCTTTTGTGGTGTTGATTGTGCTGATACTGCGATTACTCCGACTAATGTAAACGCTGCCGTTAAAAATAACTTTTTCATAATGTAATATTTAAATGATTGTTTAACTTAAACGAAGCATCATTTATAAAATTATGTGTAATAAGCTTATTTAACGTACTTTATAATTATTTAAGAGGAATTAGTAAAAAATAATTCTAACGAATTGGACTGAAGGACCGAAGCTTGAAGCTAGAAGTTAATCTCAGTTGAGCCATCATTTTTTTGTGTAACAGCTTCACGCTCCATCTTCTCACTTCCTGCCTACAAAACTACTTTGCTACATTCTTCATCATTTTTTCCACGAATTCAAAAGCGGCCGGACAGATCACTGTATTTTTCAGCATCAGGTTATTAATCTGATAAATCTTCTTCCGGTCTGTGTGAGGGTATTCACGGCAGGCCTTAGGTCTTACTTCATAGATAGAACAGGTATTATCACTGTTCAGGAAAAAGCATGGAAGATGCTGCAGTACCTTATCATTATCTTCATCTATCCTTAAAAATTTGGCCTCAAAGTCTGCAGGCTTCATACGAAGATGCTTGGCAATACGCTCAATATCCTTTTCCGTGTACAAAGGGCCGGTTGTTTTACAGCAATTGGCACATTGCAAGCAGTCTATTTCAGAGAAAACTTCATCATGGGTTTCCTGCACAATATAATCAAGGTTTTTGGGCGGTTTTTTCTTTAATCCGTCCAGAAATTTCTTATGCTCTTTCTGCTTTTGTATTGCTTGTTTTTTATAAAAATCTAAATTCATTTATTCATTATTTCTTACAAAATCTGGAATCTCTTCTTTCTTATACTCATTGATTTTATCGAGATCCAGGACTGTCGTAAGGTTTTCTTTGCTTGGATAATACATCGGAACAAATTTAGCTCCGTATACAATTTCTCTGGTAGTATAGGAGGACCGCTGAACTACAGTGTTTGAAAATACTTCATCAAATGCCCGTACCTGTACAATAAGCTCGATATCCGTATTTTTAAAATCATCTTCGGAAAAGCCATAAAATGGAGAGTTTTCATCAATTTTATGCACCACGGTCCAGTTGAGTGCCAACGTATTAATTTTGCTCATTTGGGTGTCCAGTCTGTAAAAATTACTTTTGGCAATTCCATTTTCTATGACTTCAATAGCCGCCGAAAGAATCACGTCAGCATCTGTCAGTGCATTATTTTTATAAGGGGCAAGCCTGAACATCAATGCTGGAGAGTCCTGAAAAGGAGCAATAACTGCTATATCAGAAAATCTGAGGTATGCTCTCGGTCTTGAAAATCTTCCGTAAAAAAGTCCTGTTGCTATGGCAAAGGTAAGCAATCCCAAAAAAGCTTCAAAAGTAGCCACAAGGCTGGCCAAAAATCCCACCGGAGCAATTCTTCCATATCCAACTGTTGTGAAGGTCTGGGAACTGAAGAAAAAGACGTCGATAAATTCGTTCAACGGATCACTTTTATCAATTCCGGTCAGGTGCTCAACACCTATCAGGTAATAGATCATTGCAAAAAGAAGATTGATGAGAATATAAGCTATGACTAAGTAAGAAATAAAGCGAAATGAAGAAAGATTCAGCATGGTATGATACCAGCTTAGCCTGTTGAAGACATTCACTCCTCTTCTCTGAACATTCGGAAGACCGTCTTTATTGATAAATCTTCCGGATGCATTAGTCCCGAAGCCACTGTTCTCCGCATTTTTCTGACGGATCTTTTTTCTGAATCCTCTTGTCATTTTTATAGCATTTATTTTTGAACAGCTTAAATTACAACAGCAAATTGAGGGATTTGCTTATCTTCTTTCTTACCGTTTCTGGTGCAAAGATAAAATATTGTTTTGATGAATTTTATCAATTGATTCATTTGAGTTTTAATTTGATTTTGGAGTACATTTGAGGTATGAAAAAACTGGAGTCAAGAGAGGACATTGAGCACCTTGTCAACTCATTTTATACAAAGGTCATTAAAGATGAAACCATAGGATTTTTCTTTAATGATGTTGCTAAAGTAGATTGGGATAAACATCTTCCTAAAATGTATTCTTTCTGGGAATCTATTCTTTTCGGGCAGATGTCTTATAAAGGAAATCCAATGGGCGTTCATTTCCCGATTAATGAGATACAGGCAATGGAACAGAAGCATTTTGACAGATGGCTGCTTCTTTGGCGTACTACTATTGAAGAAAATTTCGTAGGAGAAAATGCAGATATGGCAGTCTACAAGTCTGAAAACATAGCAAAGCTTATGGCTTTCAAGATGGATTTGGCGAGGAGATTGTAATGTGTTTCGAGGTGCGGGATTTCGGGGTACGAGGTACAAAATCCCAGATTTATTTCAAATAATAATTTCTCTTTTAAGGCACAATTACCGTAAAGATATAAGCTGCCAGATTCACCAATAGAACAGTTCCGTAGAGGACATTTGTTTTTCCGCGGCTTAATGAAAGCATTACGATAAATACGGATAAAGAAAGCAAAATAATATCCTTTTTGTCCAAGCCCAGAACCAATGGAATATCGTACATGATGCATACCACGGAAACCGCTGGAATAGTCAATCCAATACTAGCCAGTGCAGAACCCAATGCAAGATTCAAACTGGATTGGATTTGATTGGCTCTTGCCGCTCTGATTGCCGCAACCCCTTCCGGAAGTAATACTACGGCTGCAATGATGACCCCAACAAGGGATTTTGGAGCACCAAGGCTTTGTACCATCCCTTCTATCGTGTCTGATAATCCTTTTGCCATCAATACAACAATAACAAGGCAAACCACAAGAAAAGCAAAGCTGATAAGCGTTTTTGTGAGTGAAGGAATATAATGTTCTTCCGGATGTTCATCAGGAACAATAAAATAGCTTCTGTGGCGCACAGTCTGTACCATCAGGAAAACTCCGTAAATAACAAGACATGCGATGGATATAAAAATAAGCTGAGCTTCGTTATAGAAAGGTCCGTTGACACTTGAAGTAAAATTAGGAAGAACAAGGGTAAGTACAAGAATAGAAACAATACTTACCAGATAAGTAGTTGCTGAGGTTCTTGCGAAGAATTGCTCATGATATTTAACACCGCCTACAAGAATACATATTCCCAGAATTCCGTTAAGAATAAGCATTACAGCGGCAAAAACCGTATCCCTGGCCAGCGTGATCGCCTGATCTCCGCCGGCCACCATCAGCGAGATGATGAGCGCAACTTCAATAATGGTGATACAAAGAGCCAGAATAATGGTTCCGAAAGGCTCCCCTACTTTATGAGCCACTACTTCGGCATGGTGTACTGCTGATAATACACTTCCGATCAGTAAAACACCTGCAAAAATATCATAAAGAACCCCAGATCCCATCAGTCCGGAAAAGTAGTACCCTACCGCAAGGAGAGGAAAAACATAAGTATAATGTAAGAATTCTTTAGGTCTCATAAGTGACTACAAAATACAAAAAATCTATGAAATTTTAAATATCAAAAGAAAATATTAATAATATTTTAATGCGGCCAGAAGTTAAAGTCCTGATAATCTGTAAACATATGAAACAGAAGTCCAATTCCTATAATTCTGATATCTCCTTTAAAAAACAGCAGCAAAAAATACACCGCAATGGCATAATATGAATGTAAAAAATGAAAACCTATACTTCCCCGCGACGGATCAAAAATAGGATTGGCAAAAAGATGGTCCAGATCTACCAGCATGGTAGCCAGGAGAATAAAATAAGCTTTCTTCCAGTTTTTACGGTAAAAAATCAATGCAATAAAGACCGGAAAAACGAGATGCAAAAAATAATGGGTAAAGGTTTTTAGCAATGCGATGTCTGATGGAGCCATTAATAGATAATTTTATTCGGTTTCTATGCTTACCACCGTAAAATTAAGGGTAATTCTCCATTTTTTGCTTTTATTTTTATCCAATAATCCTGTGATTTATTCCCGTAAAGTATATAATCTATATCTGAAATAATTCTTTTTTCAGTGTTACCAAGCATTTTAAAAGAAGAATACAGCAGAGCAGTGTTTCTGATGAAAATATAATTTTCTTTTAACTGAGGTGATAATGATACTGGTTTTCGGGTTGATTTGATCGCAACACCGTTGTTATTTCGGCTGATTTGATTCGGCTGGAAAGGAATTGCTGTGAATTGATTTTCGTTATTGATCCACTTTTTAGACTGGAAATATTCCCATGTTCTTTCAGGATCATCACTTTTAATATCTATAGTATAATTGGGTTGGGTTATTTTTTGAAAGGTCTTTTTTTCAACTTCATTGAAATTGTCATCATATTCATAGCTGATAATCGTATCATTGACCTGTTCAAGATCTGCCGTTGCTTTCAGATAAACAGCTTGTGAAGAATCAGCAATACTTTTATTGAAAAAACGGCTAAAATTCCTGATGTTTTCTTTGTCTAATTCCAGATCAAGAAAGTGATTTCCCTTCTGAAGTTTGGAGGTTATCGAATTAAAAATTTCAGAGCCTGAATTATTCTTTATTTCAATTTCATCATCATTTAAATCAATAGAAAAGTTTTGAATTTTCTTTCCTGAAATGAAAGAAATGCTTGCAGCTGTATAATGAATAAACTGATCTGCATCCCAAACCGGATTTGAAGAAGTCTTGAGAAGCTTTTTCTGAATGTTTTCAAAAGCCAGATCTGAAGTCCCTGCAACACAATGGTCTCCATTGATTATAATAAAAATATTATCCTTCTGAAAATGATTATTCCCTTTCTCTACAAAATTTTGTTTCTTTAAAAAAGTGATCAATTTTTGTGGGTCTTTCAATTCTAAAACACTGTACCATTCGGAGAACTTTGTGTCTTTAAGATGGAAGATCTGCAAAAAATCAGGAATTCTGATTCCCGCCTCTTTCAATGAACCTGAATTCTTGCCTTTAGCTTTGTTTCCGGACCAATGTGAAGGATGTGTTATCAGGCTGAAGAGATATTGTCCCGTTAGTTTCTTGACATCAATTAAAACTACTGCATCTGCATTTCCAGGAATATATTTGAGGTTCTTATTCTTATGAAAGGCCACAAAATATACTGCAATAGCGAGCAATACAATTAACGGGACAATAATCTTCTTTTTATTCATCTATAAAATTTGTGGTTTCTCTTCTGTTTCTTTTGTTTTAAAAACCTGATCGAATACATCAAAGAAATACATTAAACTGTTTTCCGAAGAATCTTTAATATTATAATTCATTTCTGTCTGGATACTCTCTCCCTTCACTTCTGTTTTATAATACATTTCACCAACATTTTTTCTGACAGCATCCAGTGCTTTTCTTTCTTTAGGACTTTTAAATTCTTTGTCTAAACCTGTTAAAAGTTTTTGGATATCCAATCTTCCTGATAATGGATATTTAGCTGAATCTTTCGCCCATTTTCTGGAAATGTCAGATTGATTTACAGGTAAAATATTGTCCGCTGAACTCATCAGATAAACAACACCATCATTTACTGTGAAGAACAGCTGATCTATATATCCTCCATCTTTCTCTTCCTTAAAGGTGTACAGATTTCCTTTTTTAGAGAACCTTTTAGAGAATTTCTTGTTGGTGGCCAGTAAATCAAAAATACGGTTCCAGTAGCCTTCATTCTCTGTTGCAAAAGCAAAAGTGAAATTAGGCACAGCAATTTCTTTGGTTTTCTTCACTTCTTTTTCGTTGAAATCAGCATCGTATTCGTAATCCGTGTACTCTACTGTTTTGGATTTCAATTCATTTAAAACAAAGATTCCGTTTCCGGGTGCAATTTTGGTAATAGCTTCTTCATCCAGAACAATTTTCATCGTTTCCATGACCAGCTCCATTTCCTTTTTATACTCGTTTTCTCCGGAATTCTGAAGCAGGCTGTACATCAAATCAAAACATTTGGCTCCATTCACATTCATTGCATAGTAGCCAACGCTTTTTTCATTGATTAATTCCAGCAGTTTTTTATTCTTCTTTCCTTTATAAATAGCTGATATATTCTTTTGAAGGTCAGCATTTTTGTGCTGGTAATTATTAACAAGCCTTACTTTATCTTTATCAAAATACAGATTGTAAGAATAGTTGGAATTGTACATATTTTTAAAGAACTGCCCATAGCTGTAGAACTTCGTCATCTTACCATAGATTCCTTCATTCACTATTCTTCCATAGTCTGTATAGACAAAAGCATCAGAATTAGTGTCTCTGAATGTTAGCATTTCTTTAGGAACTTCAATTTCCAGATTTGAGCTGAAATATTGGTCAAAATGATCTTCAGCATTCTTTTTAACGATCTTAAAGTTTTCTCTGCGGATAGAGTCCTGCTCTTTTTTGTATGCTTTATCCTCTTCTTCATCGTAAGCATAAGCATCATCAGGCATTTCCTCTCCGTTTTCGGGGTTCTCAGCACTTTCCTTCTCTGCAGGATATTTATGATGTTTCTGCAGGTATTTGATGTCTTTCTGGATTCTTGCAATCTCGTTGTTGTTATCTTTGATGCTTTCCTTCAGATATTTAATATCATCCTTAAGGTTTTTGATTTCTTCTTTGTAATCAAAAGGCTTTTCCGGCTCATCAGTATAAGCTGTATCTCCTTCTTCTGCGTAAACGCTGTCAACAGCTACGGCAGTACTGTCCGCAACGGCTTCTGTTGACCAAAGATCTTTGTAAGGTTTGGTATAGCTTATCATCCTAAGAACCGCGCGGCTTCCGTTCCAGGCCACAAAAATATCATCATTGATATCTACGTAAGAATAGTTCTTTTTATTAGAAACTTCCTGTCCTTTTTTCTTAACAGAATTGATGAATTCCTGAAACTTCTCCTTATTATCAATGATAAAATGAGTATTGTATGCCTTAATGGAGTCATTAAAGCTTGCATAATGGTACTGAACAGCGTCATATTTGATTCCGGTTTTGGAATAATCTGTCCAAGAAAGGTTTTCTTTATTATTTTTGCTCAGTTCGTGCAGCAAAGGATTCAGTTTATTCCAGTTGATTTTGTTGTTAAGCTGTTTCCCGTTGACTTCCATATAAAATACAGCATCAGTGGGGATTTTCATACTATTTTGGGCAAAAACCAGTGTAAAACCAAAGAGTACAAAAAGGATTTTTTGTGTTTTTAATAAGATAGATTTCATGACTATAGTTTAGAAATTTATTGAAAAAGAATTGTGTTATGTATTTGTTTTTTCTGAAGGATCAGATCCAGAATATCAGCTTCCAGTTTGAGCGCTTTTTTATTGGGAGAAAGCACATACGTATTGTTTGTTTGTGATTTCACTGTACTTTCAAACTGCATAATGGAAGTATATCTCGCATTGTTAAAAACTTCCTTATCCGCTTTACTCATCTTGTCGTAATCTGCTTTGAATGTATTGACTTTATTCCTTGTCAGCGTCTTTTTTTCAAGATTCTGGCTGTAAACCTGCGTTGGAACCATTTTACCCAATATATTCTGAGCCTTCAGTTTTTCCAGGCCGGCATTGATGTTTTCAATTTTCTTAAAATTACAGCTCAGTTTAATGATGTAATTATCAAAATCCATGGATGTTTTCACATTGCTTATTCCGGGAGTTCCTTTGAAAATTTTTGCCGCTTCATTGATTTTATTTTCAATTTCGGTCTTTTTCGGAACTTTTTTCCCGTTGATAGTTTCCATTTTTGAGATGGATGCCAGCCTCGTTTTGCTTTTACTGGCGTTAAGAATAATGGTATATTCTCCTGTTCCGTCAGCCTTTACATTCACTTTATCAAGGATATCGAAACAGCTTGTAAGAAATAGTAAAGGAAAAAAAAGAAGAAATAATCTGAGGAAATTTTTCATGATTGGGTTTAAAGCCACAAAATTACTCAATTTTGGACTTAAAACCTTATAATCTCCGATTTTTTGGGCATAAATAGCTGTTTCCCGGTACTTTTTTAGGGGAAAACACGGTACTATTTCCGTATATTATTTTTTAAACACGTCCTTTCAGATAGTCCTGACGAAGATCTTCGTCCAGCTTTTCAATAGCATACCGAAGGCAGGTTCTGGGCATTTCATTGTAATATAAATTCAGATAACGGATTAATTCTCCTTCATTCTTATTTCCCATTTCCCTTAATAGCCAGCCATTGGCTTTATGCATCAGATCATGCGGGTGCTTCAGGTTTCTGGTTACGAATTCCTTAGTAAGATCAAATGATCCCTTTTTTATATAATGCATCGTCCCTACAACAGCCACTCTTTTGTGCCACATTTCTTCAGATTCAGAAAGCTTCCTAAGAAGGCTTTCCTTCTGATTTTCAAAAGCATACCTGCCAAGAATTTTATAACAGGTAGAATCTACAAGATCCCAGTTATTAACATAAGGAAGATGGTCAAGATAAAAAGCTGCCACTTCTTCTTTTACCGCTTTATCTTTTGTTTTTTCAAACTTTGAAATCAGCATAAAAAGAGCCGTCAGCCTGTGTTCGTGGTATTTTGAAGAAAGTAATATACTGAGTTCTTCCAAATTGATTTTCGAATAATACTCTTTAGCAACAGAGCGCTGATCCGGAACTTTTACTCCCAGAAACAAATCGCCTTCCCCATATTCTCCTTTTCCTGTTTTGAAAAATCTCGGAAAGAATTCTGCCTTTTCAGGAATGGAAAGAATGGCTAGTGCTTCCTGTATTTCTTTAACAATGCTCATATTACAAGCGTTTTTAAGCTTTTTCTTCTAAGGCAGTATTCTCCTGCTCTTCCTCTTCTTTTGCAATCTTATTAGGGTTCGCCACCTTGGCAATGGTAAGCCCCTGAACAATGATCGAGAATACTACTACACAATAGGTAATACTTAAAATAATCTCACTGTATTCACTTTTAGGAATAGACATCGCCAGTGCAATGGAAACTCCACCTCTGATTCCTCCCCAAACCAGAACTTTTACAGTCTGCGGGCTGAAACTTCTTCTCAAAGAGGTAAATTTCGTAGGTCCCCAGATAGAAATAAATCTTGCAAACAGAACTACCACAATAGCAGCTAATCCAGGAATCATGAAGTGTCTGAGATCTTTAATCATTAAAAGTTCAAATCCGATGAACAGGAATAATACAGCATTCAGAATTTCATCAATCAGTTCCCAGAATTTAATCAGATAATCCTGAGTAACGGATTTCATTTTGAAACTCCTGTTGAAATTCCCCATAAATAATCCTGCTGCCACCATTGTCAACGGTCCTGAAATATGCATCTGTCTTGCAATAAGATAACCTCCCATCACTACAGAAAGCGTTACTAATACGGAAATAATATAATCATCCACTTCACGCATCAATCTTGATGTAACCCAACCAAGGAGAACTCCAAGTAAAAGACCACCTCCAGCTTCTTTAAGCAAAAGCAATCCGATGGTTTCAACACTCAGATCCACTTCTTTCCCGACTGCCAGCTGTAAAATCACTGTAAAGACCACAACCGCCATACCGTCATTGAACAGAGATTCTCCGGCCACTTTTGTTTCAAGTGATTTTGATACATTTGCCTGTTTCAGTACACTCAGAACCGCTACCGGATCAGTAGGTGAAATCAGGGCACCAAAAACAAGACAGTAGATAAAAGGAAGCTTAACGCCCACATAAGGAAGCAGATAAAACATTCCGAATCCTACCACAAAAGTAGAAATCACAACGCCTACTGTGGAAAATATTACTACAGGCCTGAACTGTTCTTTCAGATCATTAATATTAATATGAATTCCTCCTGCAAAGAGCAGAAAATTAAGCATAGCTCCCATCAAAACCTCGGTAAAATCAATACCGTTCATTAGATTGTGAAGATGTCCGAAAGTTCTCGGAAGCACTGTTTCTCCAAACATTACCAGAAAAATAGACACCACAATGGCAATCACCATAATTCCGATGGTGCTTGGAAGTTTTAAAAACCTGTAATTGAGATAGGCAAATATTGATGCTAATACGATTAATGCTGAAAATGAATAATATAATTCCACTAAGTGTTTCTTATTTTATGATTAATTGGTGAGTTCCAAATAGAGTATTTTAATATAGAGCTGCTGCCCCTCTTTTTCCCAAACATCAAACATGCCATCCTTAGCAGGTTTTGAGCTTCTCGTATAGTCCTGTCCTATATTCAGAATGTTTAGCAGAATGTATTCATCTCCTACGGAATTGACGATATAGGCGGTTTTTTCAGATTTCCCGTCTCCTGAAAGTTTTATTCCTTCAGTAAGTGAACGAAATTGATTCAGATGATGCATAAAGTTGCTGCCGTCCTTCACAGAATCATATGCTCTGAGAAGGATCAGCAAAATATCCAGATTCGTAAGGTCTTTATAATACAAAGCTTTTCCCTGCCTGATACAGTCTGCAAAATTGTTTTGCTTAAAGGCTTCAGCAAGACTTTTAAAGCTATCATCTGACGTATTTACTTTATCTTTTATGAAATTTCTTCCATAGTAAAGATATTGCGACTCTATACTGTCCAAAGACTTCGGATATCCTTTATATTTAAAAATAAGCTTCTCATAATTGTAAGGAGAATCAGAATTTTTGAGACTTTTCTCAATAACTTTTAAATCAAGTTTTGATTTCTGGCTGAAGCCAAAAACTGAAAACATGATGAATAAAAGGAAAAAGTGATACTTCATTAATTATTGATTTCTTCTTCCTCGTCGTTATCGAAATATTCAAAAAGGAAATCATTGTATGGAAATCTGGAAATATGAATCTTCATTACCTCATCGTAAATCATTTTCTTCATTTCCGGGAAGTTTTCCTTCGTTAAAGCAGAAATGAAAACCGTTGGATATTTTGATTTCCCCATCCATGTTTTCTTCCATTCTTCCAGAGAGATATTTTTACGGGTTGAAGGGGTAAGATCATCTTCGTCCTTTTTCTCATAACTGAAATCGTCAATCTTATTGAAGATCATAATCATTGGTTTCTGATGGGCATTGATTTCCATCAAAATATGGTTTACAGATTCTATGTGATCTTCAAAACTTTCGTGCGAAATATCCACTACATGAATCAAAAGATCAGCTTCACGAACCTCATCCAGAGTAGACTTGAATGATTCTACCAGCTGAGTAGGTAATTTTCTGATAAACCCTACTGTATCCGTAAGCAGAAATGGTAAGTTTCCGATCACCACTTTTCTTACTGTGGTATCCAGAGTAGCAAATAGTTTATTTTCTGCAAAAACCTCAGATTTTGAAATAGAATTCATCAAAGTAGATTTTCCAACGTTGGTATATCCTACCAAAGCTGCACGCACTACTTTTCCACGGTTATTACGCTGGGTCGCCATCTGCTTGTCAATCGTCTTCAGTTTTTCTTTCAGCAATGTAATTCTGTCACGGATAATACGACGGTCAGTTTCAATTTCCGTTTCTCCGGGACCTCTCATTCCAATTCCCCCTTTCTGACGCTCAAGGTGAGTCCACATTCTCGTCAATCGTGGCAAAAGATATTGATATTGTGCCAGTTCTACCTGGGTTCTTGCATAAGAAGTCTGAGCCCTTTGGGCAAAAATATCAAGAATAAGATTGGTACGGTCCAAAATCTTAACCTCCATCTCTCTTTCCAGATTTTTAAGCTGTGAAGGTGAAAGTTCATCATCGAAAATTACAGTTCCGATCTCGTTTTCTTTTACATATTCTTTTATCTCAATTGCTTTTCCACTTCCTATAAAGGTTTTGGAATCCGGCTGAGTCAGTTTTTGGGTAAAACGCTTTTGTACGGTTGCTCCGGCTGTGAAAGCTAAAAACTCAAGTTCATCTAAATACTCTGTCAGTTTTTCTTCGTCTTGATTTTGAGTAATAACACCCACTAAGACTGCTTTCTCATAGTTATGTTCTTTCTTTTCTAACATTAAGTTCTGTCTATGTTTATGATTTTTACAAGTTAATATTTTTCAGAAAAAAAACAAAATCAATTTTTATTTAATAACATATTTTAATATAAATTTAAGTTTACTGATGAAAGGTTTATAAAAAATCAATAACTTTATGTAATAAATTTCTGATTTTTAAATATTTAACTTAAAAACTAATCTCCGGAATATCATGATTACCCATATCAGATGTATGATTATTGATGATGATGAACTGGACAGACTGGTTCTTCAGCATTATATCAAACAATATCAAAACATTGAAATTGTTGCCTCTTTTGACTCTGCTGAAAAGGCAATACCCTACCTTGACGTTCCCGCCGATCTCCTGATTATTGAGACTAATTTGCAGGGCATGAGCGGACTTGAATTCCGGAGACTGGCCCATAAAATACCTGCCTGTATTTTTGTAAGTTCCCATCCTGAGCTGGCTGCCGGGGCTTTTGAGATCAGTACTTTAGATTTTATCACAAAACCCCTTACTGCAGAACGCTTTCATTACTCTATGGAGAAGCTTTTTGATTTTTTTGAAGTGAAAGAAAAATGTGAATGCTATGATGCAATGGTAGGAGAAAACTGCATCAAAATAAAAGAAGGAGGGCAGGTTTTTCAGATTAATATGAAAGATATTCTGTATCTGGAAGCTCTGAAAGATTACACCAGAATTATCACTCTTGAAAAAAATCACTGTATTTTAAATTCTCTGGGAAATCTTCTGCAAAAAAAAATCTTTGACTCTTTTGTCAGAATACACAGAAGTTATGCTGTTCCACGCCACCTTATCCGTGGAAAAAGCTGTCATGAGATAGAACTTGCACATCACATCAAACTTCCTATCGGCAGAACTTACAAGGATAATCTTTCTTTTTTCAATCCTTAAAAAATCCCGAAAAACATTCAACAATAATTCACAAAATGCCATTGGTCGATTATTTCTGCCGTTGGTCTATTTTCCTGTTATTTGATTGAGATAGGTGGTAATTTAGTCTTCCCAAATTCCCCAAGAAAAACACATCTATTAATCACCAAAACTGTTATCCATGGAAAGAATATCTATTTATTGTATTATTCTGTCTGTCTTTTCCGTCCCCATACTGCACGCACAATCTGCAGTTTTGGCAACCGGACTGGATGCTTCAGCAGCTAATGGTTTTGTTTCTTACAGTGTAGGCCAAACGACCTACCTCGAAAAAGGAACAGGACAGGTTCTCGAAGGTGTTCAACAGCCTTACGAAATTATCACTCTTACTTCCCTTGAAACTTCTTCTGAACTCACAGGCATTTTGCTATACCCTAATCCTTTCAGAGATTATTTGTATTTAGATTTTACCTCAAATAATTTTAAAGGATCAGAGTATCAGTTATTTGATGCCCAAGGTAAGCTGGTAAAAAAAGATAAGATTTCACAATCAAAATCTGAGCTTAATTTCTCCTCACTTCCTTCTGCTATGTATATCATCAGGATTACTCAAAACGGAGAAAATATTAAAACATTCAAAATCATCAAAAAATAAAATGCCATGAAAAAAATATTATTACTGTTTTGGATCCTGACCGGTTTCTTTATGGGACTTTCTCAGGCTCCGGAAAAAATGAGCTACCAGGCTGTCATGAGAAATGGCTCCGGACAACTCTTAATCAATCAAGCTATAGCCGTGAGAGTAAGCATATTACAGGGATCTCCTGCCGGCGCCGCAGTCTATTCAGAAAGGCTCACCGGAAATACCAATGCCAACGGGCTTGTCAGCCTTGAAATAGGAACAGGAACTGTACTTACAGGAACATTTGCCACCATCGACTGGCCTACAGGAAGCTATTATTTAAAAACAGAAACTGACCCTGCCGGAGGAACCAGCTATACTATAGTAGGAACGAGCCAGCTCCTAAGTGTTCCTTATGCTATGTATGCCAAATCTGCAGGTAGCGGAGGCGGAAGCTTTACAATTCCCTATACTAATACAGTCAATAATGCCTCAACTTTATTTTCATTAACCAATGATGGTGATGGAACTTCAGTGGAAGGAATTAATAGTACAACAACATCAAGTATCGCTTCCGTAAGAGGAATTGTAAGCAATACTGCTCCAGGCGGGTTTTCTTCAGCAGTACGCGGTGTCAATAACGGAACCGGCGGGCTGGGAATCGGAGTCTGGGGAAGCCAGGCAGGAAGTGGCTGGGGAGTATATGGTGTTACTCCAAACGGTTTAGGAGTGTACGGAAATGCCAGCGGAAACGGATATGGTGTTTATGCAAACAGTAATACAGGAACGGGTTTAAACGCAACCAGTACCAATGGTATTGCCGCTAATATTTCTATCACCAATAATGCAAATGCCAATAGTGTTCTTACAGCATCTACTGTAGGCAACGGTACCGTCATTAACGTTTCAAGTACAGGTACTGGCGCTGGGATACTCAGTTCCACAGCTGGAGGCTTTGGAGTTCATGGCATCACTTCTTCCCAATCTTCCGCAGGGGTTATAGGAGACAATACAGGAGCTGGTGAAGCGGTGGTGGGTAGAACAACCAGTGATATTGCCGGAGCTGTTGTAGGTCGTAATGATGGAGGTGGATATGGAGTAAGAGGATTTGTGGCTACCAATACATCCGGAACCGGTATCGGTGTTTACGGACAGGTAGGTTTAAATAACAGTACTGGACGTGCCGGAAGATTTGAAAATTTTAACCAAACAAATACCACGGGAAATACCTTTGAGGTAGAAACCAATGGAAATGGAAATATCCCTGATGATACACAGGGAAATGCCGCTTCTTTTATTGTTGACAACACCAATAGTGTTGCTGCTGCAGTAAGAGGGGAAGTAAACACTATTTTCGGGAATTTTGGCGCAGCCGCTATTTATGGAATTTCTTCAGGAACAGGAGGGCGTGCAGGTTTATTTTATGCATCAAATCCTGCAGGAAACGGAGCCTCATTGATTGCTCTGACTGATGGTAACGGAAATGCGATCACAGCCAATGCAGGAAAAGACGGAAACGGTGTTGAAACCAATATTGACGGAGCTGGAAATGCACTCTATGCATGGGTTCCTTCTTTTTCTACTGGACGCGCCGGAAGATTTAATATTTTTAACGAATCCAACACCAGCGATGTTATCACTGTAACTACTGTAGGAAATGGTATTGCAGGAAATTTTAAAGTAGATAAAGTGACCGGGACTTCAGCAGCGGTGAGAGGTGAGGTTAACTCTCAGTTTGCCAATTTCGGCACCGCGGGTATTTATGGGATATCCTCAGGGACAGGAGGATTTGCCGGATTATTCCACGCCAGTAATCCTTCCGGAAATGGTCCTGCACTGATTGCTATTGCAGATGGTAATGGTAACGGTATAACAGCTAATGCATCAAACACTGGGGACGGCGTAGAAACTACTGCAGACGGAACAGGAAATGCTATCTACGCATGGGTTCCTAATTTCGGACAAGGACGTGCCGCTAGATTTGTAAATTACAATACCGGCAATACCAACCCACCTCTTACAGTAGAAACCCACAGCAACGGATCTATTGCTTTATTTAAATCCGGAAATCCGGGTACAGTGAATGTGGCCAGAATCAATTCTGCCGGACGTGGATTTTTTAACGGAGGTACACAGAACAGCGGTGCTGACGTTGCAGAAGTGTTTGATGTAAACGGAAGCATTTCTGAATATGAGCCTGGTGATATTCTTGTCATCTCAACCAAAGCAGATAGAACAGTTGAAAAATCTTCAACGCCTTATTCAACTCTTGTTGCGGGAGTGTATGCTACAAAACCTGGTGTACTCCTCACAGAGGAACATATTGATACTGATATTTCCAATAAAGCGCCAATGGGTGTCATTGGTGTTATTCCAACCAAAGTATGTCTTGAGAATGGAAAAATAAAAAGAGGAGATCTTCTGGTAACTTCATCTAAAGCAGGTGTTGCCATGAAAGCCAATATCAAAAAGGTAAAAATTGGACAGGTAATCGGAAAAGCACTTCAGGATTATGACCAAAAAGAGACTGGAAAAATTCAAGTATTAGTCAACATAAAATAAACCGTCATGAAAATAGCATATATTATCCCGTTATTATTCCTAAGCACTATTATCTATGCTCAGGAAAATAAGAAGGCCGCTCCGAAAGAAGAAGATCAAACACTGGTTGTAAAACAGGCACAGGAACAACAGGCAAAACTAATGCAGGAAGCTAAGGAAAACAATGAAAAGAAAACGGCCAACTCAGGTCTTGTTTCCGATCATGGACTTGAAGTAAAAAAACAGGATTCCAAACCCAAAGCAGCAGCTGACAATTCAGGAAAGCTTCTCCCTAATACCGCAAGTCTTGAAGATATAAAGAAAACAATCCCCAACCGACAGGCATATCACAATACTATAAATTCTAGGAACACAAAAATGACAGTTACCGGGCTGCCTAACACAGCAACCCTGGAAGACATAAAAAAGACAATTCCCAAAAACTAATGACTCTCAAAAGCTAATAACCGCAAAAAGCTGATAACCAAACTAGATTTTTCAAACAAAGAAGTCCGCTGTAAGGCGGACTTTTGTATTGTAAAAAGGTATTATTAATCCCAATCAGCAGCTACAAACTTCATTATATTTCCCTGATCATCGGATAAGGTAAGAAAATGTCCTTCAATAGAATACTTAGTCATCGTCTCAATTTTTTTCTGAAAAGATGTTTCAAGATTCATATCCTGACAGGCTTTCATCGTACTGATTCCGTTTGAAATCTTTACTTTACCTCCTTTTTTAAATTCGGAAACAAAAGACATCTGATTACATCCCATATAAGCGCTTCCTTGAATTTTACCATCAACCATACTGGCTGTCAGGTTCATTTCAGCTTTATTAGCAATCAGCTGATCTTTTGAAAAACCAGCAAAAGAAACCAGCATCCACTGCCTTTGAAGAGCAGGATTTTTATCCGGCACAGAGGAACAATTTAAAACGATTCCTAAAAGTAAAACTGCAAAAATGGACAATAGTATCTTTTTCATGTGGGTTATCATCCCATTTTCATACCAATCCGGGACAGAATCTCGTAAAAATTAGTAAATTAGCGACACAAAAATTATTTTATAAAATGAAAAGACTATTTCTACTATTCACTTTCTTACTGGGCTTTGCTCAGATGAGGGCGGATGAGGGGATGTGGCTGCTAATGCTCATCAAAAGACTTAACGGTGTTGATATGCAAAAAGAGGGTCTACACCTTACGCCTGAAGAAATTTATTCTGTAAACAATTCAAGCTTAAAAGATGCTATCGTAAGTTTCGGTGGTTTCTGTACAGGTGAGATTGTTTCTGATAAAGGACTTATATTCACAAACCACCACTGTGGTTACGGTGCTGTAGCTGCGGCTTCTACACCAGAAAAAGATTATTTGAAGAACGGTTTCTGGGCTATGAAGCAGAAAGACGAATTCAATGCAAAGGATCTTTATGTAAGATTTTTAGTAAGAATGGATGATGCTACGCAGAGAATCACTTCTAAACTAAACAACAATATGACCGGAGCTGAGAGAAAAGCTGTTATTGATGCAGAAACAAAAGCCATCCAGACAGAAAACTCTGAGAACGGAAAATATACTGTAGTGGTGAGAGATTTCTTCAACGGAAATGAATTCTACTATTTCGTATATCAGGATTATAAAGACATCAGATTAGTAGGTGCTCCCCCTTCATCATTAGGAAAATTCGGAGGAGATACAGACAACTGGGAATGGCCAAGACACACTGCAGACTTCACTGTTTTCAGAGTATATGCTGATGCTGCAGGAAACCCTGCTGAATATTCTCCAAGCAATACTCCTTTGAAGCCTAAACATTTCCTTCCGGTTTCTCTTAAGGGAATTAAGCCTGGTGATTTTTCAATGATCTTAGGTTACCCTGGAAGAACAAACCGTTACCTGACTTCTTACGGAATTCAGCAAATGGTAAACAAAGACTACCCGGCTTGGGTTGAGGCTTCTAAACTTGCCATGGATGTAATGAAAAAGTACATGGATAAGGATAAAGCAACTCAGCTTAACTATGCTTCTCAATATGCTTCAGTAGCCAACTACTGGAAAAACAGACAAGGAACTATTGATGCCGTAGAGCAAAACGGAACAATCACTGACAAACAAAAAACTGAAGAGATCTTCAAAAAATGGTCAATGATGTCTGGAAATGAAGCTTATGATGGTATCTTAGAAGATATTGGAATGTATTACAAGCAGGTTTCTGAAAGAAATGTTGAAAGAAACTATGCTTCACAATTCTCAAGAAATGTAAAATATATGTCTCTTGCTCTGCAGGTAGGTTCTGTATTGAAAGCTTATGCTGCTCAGGATATGCAGGGAAGACTTGCAATGAAGGCTAAAACTGAAGCCGCTATCAAAGCTGCTTATGAGAACTTCAGCCCTTCTTTAGAGGGAGATATGCTTGCGTCTATGACCGGACTTTACCAAGCAAGAGTTAAAAATCCAGAGGTTGCTTCTGCTACTATTTTAGGATTGGATGCTAAAACAGTTTCTAATTTAGCTTATTCTTCAATCTTTGCTAACAAAACTTCTGCAACGAACTTCTTATTGAATCCTGATGCATTGAAACTTGATGCTGATCCACTTTGGAAAGTAGCTAACGGTATCGTTGCTGATCAAAAAATGAGCGCAGAAAGATATGTTAAAGTAGACGATAATTTTGCAAAAAATAACCGTTTGTTTTTAGCAGGTCTTATGAAGGCTATGCCTGAGAAAAAATTCTACCCGGATGCTAACTCTACTATGAGATTAACTTACGGTACTGTAGATAAATTACCTATCAGAAATGACAGAAACTATTTCGGTATTACTGATAACTATTATACAGACATGACTGGTCTTGTTGGAAAATACAAGAAAGGTGATGAAGAGTTTGATCTTCCTCAAAGAGTAATCGACCTTTACAACCTTAAAGATTTCGGACAGTATGCTGATGCAGCAGGTTATATGCCTGTAAACTTCCTTTCTAACAATGATATTACAGGTGGGAACTCTGGTTCTCCGGTAATTGATGGAGACGGAAACCTTATCGGTATTGCTTTTGATGGTAACAGCGAAGCATTAAGCGGTGATATCGTATTCGAGCAGGAATGGCAGAAAACTATCAACGTAGACGTTCGTTTTGTTCTTTGGACAATTGATAAGTTTGCCGGTGCAAGAAGATTAGTTGACGAGTTGAAGCTTGTAAGAGGTGAAAACACTCCAGCTGATACAAAAACTAAAAACTCAGGTACTACAACAACGCCTAAGAAAGTTAAAAAATAATTATCTTATCTGATATATTTTTGAAACCGTGAAAGTAAATTTCACGGTTTTTTTATTTTTGACTATTAAAAATATTTTATCATGAACCCTAAGCCTATTGAATTCACAGCTGTTATTCAGCAAAACGGAGAGATGAATGCGGCGTTTGTAGAATTTCCTTTTTCTACAGAAGAACTGTTTCATAAAAAAGGACAGGTAAAAATTAAAGCCGTTTTTGATGATAAAGTTGAATACCGCGGAAGCCTTGCCAAAATGAAATCAGATTGTCATATTTTAGGACTTACACAGGAGATCAGGAAACAGCTTGGGAAAACTTTCGGAGATAAGGTTTCCGTTTCCCTTACTGAAGATAAAGAAGAGAGAGTGGTTGAGATTGCTGAAGATGTCGTTTCTGTTTTTAATGAAAACCCCGAAGCAAAGGCATTGTTTGACAAGATGAGCTATACCCACAAAAAGGAATATATCCGCTGGATAGAAGAGGCTAAAAAACAGGAAACAAGAGAAAACAGAAAGATTAAAATGATTCAGATGATTTTAGATGGGAAAAAGGGGATATAAATCATTCTGTTTTCACTCCCGAAAGCTGTACATTAAAAAAATTGAATAAAAGAAAATATTTTTTGTCAGGTTCTCAAAAAGTAGCCGACTATAGTTACAGATATCATTTATAACTATAAAAAATTTACTTTTATGAACAAGTTTATTTTCAGAACATCGGTTTTAGTGGCAGCTACTCTAGCTGCATTTACTCTTTCTTCATGCAGTGATTCGGATAATGACATGATGACGGATATGTCTTTTCAAAGAACTATCACGTTTGAAAATGTGGTAACTCCTAAAGATTTTGTAGAAAGCGGAAGTTTTCAGGGAACAGGAACTTCTCCTATTATTTTGCCCGGACAATCTGTTTCTGTTAAATTCAGCGCAGGAAAAACACAGGCCTTAATGTTTGCTACCATGTATGGTGCTTCAAAAGACTGGTTTTTTGCTTCCCAACAGCCTGGTATCAAACTGTTTGACACTAATGGAAATGCCATTACCGGGGATGTTTCTTCAAGTGTACGACTGTGGGATAACGGAACCAAAGATGACACAACGGGACAGGCAGAAAGCAAGCCTATTATGCAGGTTCCTAACGTAAATGCTTCACAGCTTATGAAGCTCAATCTTGCTTACAATGATGTAACCTCAGAGTTTACCCTCACCATTACCAATACATCTGGCGGAACAGCTAATGAAACTCCTTTTTCTCCCGGAGTATGGGCTGTTTCCAACTACAATGGCTCCCAGCTGCTGAACAACGCTCCTTTTTTTACTCCTAATGCTTTATCAAATCCGGAAATCACGGATATTGCCCAGATGGGGAATATCAGTAAAATGATGACAAAACTGAATGTCAACACAGGAATTATGACCGGCCTTTCTCCTGCTTTGATAGTTGTTTACCGTGGTGACAAAAATCCTATTTATGAATTAGGTCAACCTGACAGCGGAATGGGATTGAAAGATATTGCACAGTTTGGAAATGTAACCAAGCTTCAAAACAGCCTGAAATCTCTCTCTGCTATAAGAGGTGTATATGTTGCCGGGAACGCTCCTGTAGCACCAGGAAGCAAAGTAACAACAAGCTTTAATGCTGAACCCGGGGATAAAATAGCTTATGTAACCATGTTTGGATTTTCCAATGACTGGTTCTATGCCAATGAACAGAGCATTGATGCAAATACCAAGGGAGATATTAGTTCAAAAACTTCATTATTTGATTCCGGAACAGGGATTGACCAATATCCGGGAGCCGGAAATCATCAGGCATTATTCGGTGGCACTCCGCAGAGTGAAAATAAAATTATTTCAAAAGTAGGAAACCAATATTCTGTTCCTGCTGTTCAGAATGTGATTAAAGTAACCGTGAATTAATTTTCAGATTTAAAAGATCATACAATTAAAAATTCCAGGCATAACTGCCTGGAATTTTAATAATCTGTAATATTATTCGACTGGAATTCCAAGATATTTCAAATAGGAATCCAGTACTTTTTTATCAAATACGGGTTCCTGAATACCTGAACCCTCCAGAAACTGAATTACATTGGAACAATCCCAGATGTAGGTATTCTGATAAAGCTCTACGGTGGATAAGCCTTCATGCATATTGTCCCTGAAAAGGCTTGTCAGTGGATACAACCGATTTTTACTGTCATCTTCCCACTGCTTTCTCCACTCTTTATAAGGAAGATCTTTCAGGGTAAAAGGATAATACTTTTTCATAAGCCCAAAGAAGCCTTCCAACGTAAGATTGGTTTCCGGGCGGGCTATCAAATTAAATTTTTTCCCTATTGCCTCTTTATTTTTTGTGATATGAGCCATAGATTTCGTCATATAATCTACCGTGATAAGACCTTCTCTAAGCTCAGTCAATGCAGGATAAGATTTGAATTCTATACAGTTTTTCACCAATCCGGACCACCACTGGTAGGAAGCACTTGCTCCTGTTTCACTGTGGCACATTGCATATCCAAGACGATAAGTAATCAATGGCAGACCTTCTTTTGCAGCTAGATCTGCGACGGCCTCCATTACCCATTTGCTTCTTACATAACCAATGTCTTTGCTTACAGACATTAAATTCTGCTCAATATCATCAGACTCCAGCATCACTGTTTTTCCTGTAAACACATGCCCCCAGCTGTATACTGAAATGGTGGATAATAAGGCAAGACATTTGGTCCTTTCTGCTCCGGCCAATTTGATGATTTCTCTTAATCCTTCTACATTGGGAGCTTTCATGTAAGAATAAGGTTCAATGAAGTTTACGGAACTTCCGGAATGGTAAATCAGATCAGTCTGTTTTGCCAGTTTTGTGAATATTTCTTCTGACAATCCTAAAGCCGGCAACGCCAGATCTCCGATTACGGGAATAATTCTCGATTTCTGTTCTTCTTTTTGAGTAATGTGGTATTGTTTAAAACATCTCTCAATCTTTTCCATCGCATGAAATTGATCCTGAGCTCTTACAAGACAGTAAACATCAGCATTTGTAGTATCCAGAAGCTCCTGTAAAAGATGAATTCCTACAAATCCCGTAACTCCGGTTAAAAATATTGTGGCGGGATTTTCTATCTGTTTAGGATCAAATCCGCCTGCAAAAACAGTTCCCGGAGCAAGATAAACATCCTTCTGCAAAGCAACATAAGGTTCTACATCTTCTACCGGCATGGCTTCCCTCATTTCTCTGGATCTGGTTATAAGAGCTTCTGAGAGCTCCTGCAATACCGGAAACTGATAAATATCCCGCAGATATACTTTTACATCCAGTTTTCTTTGCAATGCTACAGCAACTGTTGCCACCAACAGCGAGTTTCCACCAATATCAAAGAAATTATCTGTAATATTAATCACAGAACGTTCCAGAGCTGAAGACCAGATATCTGCAACAATCCTTTCTGTCTCGTTGGTTGGCGGTTCAAATGAAACAAGTTCTTTCGCTTCTTTATCTGCCAGATCTTTTAAAGCCTGAGCATCTGTTTTGCCATTTGCCGTCAACGGAATTTTATCTATAAAAATAATCTGGGCAGGAATCATATAACCCGGAAGTTCTTCTTTCAATGCATTTCTAACTGTTGAAATGTCTTTTTCAGCTTCAGGTTTGGAAACGATAAAGGCAATCAGATATTTACTGTTTCCTTCTGTATCTCTGCTAATGACCACCGCCTCTTTAACATCTTTCTGCTGAAGCAATGTGCGTTCTATTTCTCCTAATTCAACCCGGAACCCACGGATTTTCACCTGATTATCTATTCTTCCAAGGAATTCAATATCTCCGTCCGGCCTCCATTTGGCAAGATCTCCGGTACGATACAGTTTTTCGGTTTCCCGGAATGGATTATCAATAAATTTAGAATCTGTAAGTTCTTCATTATTAAGATATCCATTCGCTAAAATATTTCCTCCGATACATAGCTCTCCTACAGCTCCTACTGGCAGCAATTCCATATTCTCACCTAAAATATAGGCTTTTGCGTTGGCAATGGGTTTCCCTATTGAAGAGACATATTTTCCATTGATATCTTTCACTTTTTTAAAAGTTGCAAATACAGTACATTCCGTTGGCCCATAATAATCTATCAACTCATAACTTAGCTCAGTAGTAAGTACGGGCTTCAGTTTTTCACCTCCGGTAAAGAGATATTTCAATTTCAGATCAGGATAATTTCTGGTATCATTAACAACCGGCGGACCTAAAACAGAGGGAACAAAACCATGTGTAATCTGATTTCTCCTGTAGAAATCCACCAATGCATGAGCATCTGTTCTGTCTTCATTATCTGCAATAAACAGAGTTGCCCCAGAAGTAAGTGCCGACCAGGTTTCCCATACAGATATATCAAATGCCAATCCTGCTACAAGAGTCAGTTTTGAACTTTGATCCACGTGAAAATGATGATTATGCCAGGTTACCAGGTGCTGAATAGCCTGATGGCTTACCATTACTCCTTTCGGTTTTCCTGTAGAACCTGAAGTATAAATTGTATATGCCAGGCTGTTCTGATGAATTTTAATTTCCGGGGCATCTGAAGATAAATGATTAAGATTCTCCATACTGCTCAGATCAAATACTTTTGTTCTTTCTGTTCCAGATAAAAGGGTTTCAAGATTTTGATTGGTAAGAATAATATCGGCAGCGGTATCTGAAAGAATAAATTCTACTCTTTTAGCGGGGTAAGCAGGATCTATAGGAACATACGCTGCTCCTATTTTGATCACGCCTAGAACTGCAACAATCCATTCTAAAGAACGGTCCAGCCAAATAGGAACATACTTGCCTTCTTTGATACCATGGCTCAATAATAGATTAGCAATCTGGTTACTTCTCTGATCTAAGTCACGGTACGTGATCTCCTGATCCTGATAAACAATGGCAGTTTTATCGGGATAAAGGAGTGCCTGCTTACGGAAAAGAGATTCTAATGTTTCTTCATGATGATAGTCCCAGCCTGTTTTATTGAACCTGTTGAGTAACTTATCTCTATCTTCAGAGGACAATAATACTGGTGAACCCGATGATAGATTTTCTAATGAGGGAATTGTGTTTGACATAATAATAATTTGATTTGATTTAAAAATTTGCAATCAATGGCTTTAACTCTATGTAAAGTTGTTTTAATCTCTGTGAAACAAAGAAACAACAGGACGCAAGGTATAGCCACAGCTTATTTAATAAATGTGTTTTCATAAAAATTTTAAAAACGGAATGATGCAGAATCTTAAGCGATCTACTCCATAAGCAGAACGGGAAACAGCACTCAAAACGTTATTTATTGCAGTCGGAAAGAAGAAAGAATATATTGCAGATATCTTTCAGAAATTAGAAGTAAATTTTTATTCTGAATTTAAAAATTTTATTTTCATAATGTAATATTTTTAATAATTTGGCAATCAAACTTAACATAATATTTTAACCTATGCGTTACATAATTACTATCATCTACCACATTCCGGAATTGATATTCTGGAAGAAATGGAAAATAAAAAACAGAATTACAATTTATTGCATCATCAAAAACAGCATTCTTCTGTATCCGTTTTTAATACGGCCACCGTATTGGAATATTCTCTAAATTTGTGAACAATAAAACACACTTCATTTTAATATGGATCAAAACCTGAAAAGAAACCATGGATTCATACATATTCCATGCAATGAACTGGATATTTTTATACTTTCTGACGGCTATTTTGGTATTGGCTATCACCAGCCTATTTTAGCTCCCGATATTCCTGAAAATAGGGTAAAAAATGAACTCCGAAATCTTTATTTATCAGACTCTTATTATGAAGCTCCTATTAATGTAATGCTTGTCAAAAAAGCTGACCGTATTATTTTAATAGACACCGGAGAAGGGTTTTATGATGATGAAAACGCAGGACAATTATTACACAGCCTTACAGCAGCCGGATTTACACCGGAATCCATAACAGATATTCTGCTTACCCATGCTCACAGAGATCATATCGGAGGAATTCTTTCTAAGGATAATGAAGCTGTATTTCCGAATGCAGATTATTATATTTCCAGGCAGGAATTTGAATTCTGGACGAGTAATGAACCGGACTTTCAGAAAAGCAAAAACCCGGAAGGTGGAAAGCCAAGCATTCCTTTGGTTAGAAAAGTCCTTTCTGCTATAGACAGCCGACTTACGAAATTTGAAATGGGAGATCAATTATTCTCCTGTATTCAGACACATGCTGCTCCGGGACACACTCCGGGACATATTATTTATACAGTGAATGATGGGGATATATCCATTACCAATGTAGTAGATGTTTTCCATTCTCCTCTTCTTATTGCAAAACCTGACTGGGGAACACAATGGGATATTGATTTTGAAACAGGCGTTGAAACCCGTAAGAAAGTTCTTGAAAATTGCTTTAAAAACAGAACACTTATTTGCTCCGCTCATCTTCCATGGCCGGGTATTGGGTATATTAATAAAGTAAATAACCAGTTTCAATGGGTTCCTAAAGTTTACAACCATCCTTTTTTGATCAACCTTAAAATAGATCAGGAAATAAATGCCCTGTAACATTATTTCACCAACAGAAGTCTGAATCTGTTATCCATTCCAGAATTCCCGGTCCAGACTTCTGTATTGTATGGCTTCGGAAATATGGTGAGACAGTATATTCTCAGATTCTTCAAGGTCAGCGATTGTTCTTGCTACTTTCAGGATTCTGTCATAAGCTCTTGCCGAAAGATTAAGTTTTTCCATCGCCAGCTTGATGAGTCCGAAAGAGTTTTCATCCAATTCGCAAAATTTCTCAATTTCTTTAGGTCCTATCTGGGCATTACTGCTGATATTGAGGCTTTGGTATCTTGCATTCTGAATATCTCTGGCTTTCAATACCCGATTTCTGATATCCTTACTTTTTTCCCCTTTTCTTTTTTCAGAAAGCTGCTCAAACTCCACTTTCTGCACTTCAATATGAATATCAATCCTGTCCAAAAGCGGTCCTGAAAGTTTATTCATGTACCGCTGCATTTCATAAACAGATGAGGTATTGTTTGGGTCATCGGGAAAGAATCCGCTTGGGCTGGGATTCATAGAGGCTACTAACATAAAACTTGCAGGATAATTCACTGTAAATCTGGCTCTTGAAATGGTCACTTCCCTGTCTTCCAGAGGCTGTCTCATCACTTCGAGTACCGTTCTTTTAAATTCAGGCATCTCGTCAAGAAATAATACACCGTTATGTGCGAGGGAAATCTCACCGGGCTGCGGATAGCTTCCGCCGCCCACCAGGGCAACATCAGAAATTGTATGATGGGGAGATCTGAAGGGGCGAACGGTCATTAATGAAGCTTCGGTTCCTATTTTTCCAGCTACAGAGTGAATTTTTGTTGTTTCTAAAGCTTCTTTCAGAGTCAATGGAGGTAAAATACTGGGAACCCTTTTAGCCAGCATGGTCTTTCCGCTTCCGGGGGGGCCTATGAGAATGATATTATGTCCTCCTGCGGCAGCCACTTCCATTGCTCTTTTGGCTGTTTCCTGGCCTTTAACTTCAGAGAAATCGAAAGGAAAATCATTAATTTTCTCATGAAATTCTTTCCGGGTATCCAGCGTAATCCTGTTAAGAGGTTTTCCTTCATTAAAAAAATCAATCACTTCTCTTATATTTTCTACTCCATATACTTCGAGATCATTTACAATAGCGGCTTCTCTGGCATTCTGTATAGGAAGAATAATTCCTTTGAAACCCTCTTCCCTACTCTGGATAGCAATAGGCAAAACTCCTTTGATAGGCTGCAGGCTTCCATCAAGAGAAAGTTCACCCATAATAATATAATTTTCAATTTCCTCCGCCAAAATCTGATCTGAAGCTGCTAAAATACCAATCGCAATACTCAGATCATAGGCAGAACCTTCTTTTCTGAGATCCGCAGGAGCCATATTGATGGTGATTTTCTTTCCGGGAATTTTATATCCTACATTTTTCAATGCGGCAGAGATTCTATAGCTGCTTTCTTTAATGGCATTATCAGGAAGCCCCACCAGATGGTATCCTACTCCGCCGGTATCTACATTCACTTCAATTGTTATTGTCTGTGCAGCCACTCCATGAATGGCACTTCCATAAATTTTGATCAGCATGGTGTGTTTTTGAAGTAAAAATAATGAATATACTATTTTGAAAATCTGATATTTACATGAATGATATTCTAGTTGAATGGATATATTGAAAAAGATATTACGAAAAACAGATATTGAAAAGACCCTTCCTATAAAAAAAGAGCAGCTATTAAATAACTGCTCTTTGAATGTATTTCTCATAAATTATCAATTGTTGCAAATTAATAATCCACTTGTAAAGTTTTTCTTTTAATAGGCTAAAGAAATTCCTGCTCCCCATCCCATATCACTGTCATAGTGTGCACGAATACTCACATTTTTATTAAGAATATACTTTAATTCGGTCATGTACTCTTTGTCGGTATTGACCATAAAGCCACCTCTCAATCGTTTTGAGATCGGAATATCTTCTCTCATCAACTGTAAACGAACGATCCCGTCATGGTATACTTCTGCCTGAAAGTTGACCAGCATCGGAAGGGTATATACAAAACCTAAGCTAACTGCTCTTCGGGTATCTTTTTCATTTTTTTGTCCAAAGATATTTTTTTCCTGTTCATCAATTCCCATTTTCCTATAACGCCAGTCAAATCCCACAAACGGCATAAACCACTGCATTTTACCAATATATCTTCCCAAATGGGTTTCTACTTCATATCCATGCATATTATTGTATCCTAAACGCCATTCTGTAGAGAGGTTCCATCTTGCATTCTGAAGCATTGCATCTCCGTCATTTCCATTGGTTGCAAAGTCGTTCTGAATCATGAAATGGGGCATGTTACTTTCTTTTTGAAGCATATTATATGCCTCTTTTTTGTCTGGCAAATAAGGGTTTTTATAATCATCTACAGCGAAGACCCTATTCATTCCTGCCATCATATGATAAAGAATATGGCAGTGAAAGAACCAGTCTCCTTCTTCATTGGCCAGAAACTCAATAGTATCGGTTTCCATGGGCATTACATCCAGTACATTCTTCAGAGGCGACTTCTCTCCCTTTCCATTTATTACCCTGAAATCAAAACCGTGTAAGTGCATCGGATGTCTCATCATCGAATTGTTATAGATCGTGATCCGTAATATTTCACCTTTCTTCACCGGGATTTTATCCGTTTCTGATAAAATTTTGTTGTCCATACTCCATACATATCGGTTCATATTTCCTGTAAGGGTAAACTTTAATTCTTTTACAGGAGCATTTTTGGGAAGTTCCGTGTTATAAGGAGATTGCAGCATGGCATAATTCAGGGTTTTAATATCACCTAAGGCATTAGCATTATACTTGCTGGCATTAGTATCCATGTTCATTTCCTTATCCATTTCTTTATCTGCCTTCATATTATGCTGGCTGTGATCCTGTTTCCGGCTTCCGTCTCCTGTGATTTCAGGATACATAACCACATTCATATCCATTTGGTTGAGGCTCATTTTCATTCCCATATCATTCAGGTCTCCATTCATTTTCATCATATCATTCATCATTTTCATTCCTTCAAAATATTTAAGTTTGGGAAGAGGAGAAATGAGCTGTTTTATTCCATTACCTACAAAGTAGCTTGCAGACTGGGTTCTGTCTTCTGTAGTAGCTAAAAATTCATAGGCAACACCATCCTGAGGAATCGTTACTACAATATCATAGGTTTCGGAAACAGCTATGATCAGTCTGTCTACTTCTACAGGTTCCACATCATTACCATCATTGGCTACAACGGTAATTTTACCTCCAGCATAGCGCAGCCAGAAATAAGAAGAGGCTCCGCCATTTGATATTCTTAACCGTACTTTATCTCCTGCTTTTAGTTCTTTCCCATCTACAGTTTTTAAATCTGTACTATTGTTTCCATTGATTAATACCTTATCATAATATACATCACTTACATCCATTGCCAGCATGCGCTTCCACTCATTGGTAAGTTTTGTTTTAAAATGTCCTTCTTTAATGGCTTCCACATAAGACTGCGTAGCATTTTTCTTAATTGCCGCCCAGTCGTTAGCGTTATGCAGCATCCTGTTGATATTATCTGGGTTCAGGTTCGTCCATTCGCTTAAAATAATGGGAACAGTGGGCAGATCATCAATTCCTTTTCTGAAGGTTTTGTCATCTTCTCTTTTTTTCATGATGAAACTTCCGTACATCCCAATCTGCTCCTGAAGCCCGGAATGTGAATGATACCAGTGTGTTCCATGTTGAATAATCGGGAAACGATAGGTATAGGTGGCTCCCGGTTTTATAGGCTTTTGTGTCAGCCATGGTACCCCATCTTCTTTATTGGGTAAAAATATTCCATGCCAGTGTAATGATGTGCTCTCTTTCAACTGATTGTGTACCACAATCTCAGCGGTATCTCCTTCTGTAAAAGTAAGAGTAGGCATTGGAATTTGCCCGTTGACCGATATGGCTCTTTTTTCTTTCCCGGCGTAGTTGACCAGTGTATCTTTTACATACAGCTCATATCTTACTACTTTTTGTGCAAAAATACCCTGCCAGCAGAGAAGTATCAAAATTGCCTGAAGTAACTTTATTATGATATTCTGAAGTATATTCATTGTTCTATTTTTATTCATAAACTTTGTTCTGCGCGTTTAGCCAATCGGCTATTGTTTTAATTTCATTATCATTCAGTTTTGCTTTCCTGTGCATTACTGTATAGGATGACAATGGCATTTTTCTGTTTACAATCTGTTCTTTTATTGAATTCAGCAATCTTTCCTGCTTTCGGTTTGAGTAAGTATCCCATTCACTGAAATTCAGATCATTTTTTGCGTTTTTAATATGATCTTCTACAAGTATCCTTGCGGGCTGTATGTAATCGTACCAGGCGTAATTGGTATTGTTACTATGGCAGTCATAGCAAGAATTCTGAAACAAAGTTTTTACTTCAGCCGGCATTTTATAGACTTTTGTAAAATCTTTTGTAACAGCCTCACCTTTATCTGTATTAAAAGCGGGCTGATAAAACTGTATTGCAATAAAAATAAACAGGGCAAATACCAAAATTCTTTTTAGTATCTGCTTCATTTTCAGAACTCTCTTTTCACAGAACCACAACTTAGCATCTGATTTCCATAATAAGGGTTTTTAATTGCTTTGGTTTCACTGATCCACACAGCTCCTTTACCGTCATTAAACATCGGGCAATGATCCTGATACAGCTTTTGTGAACTGCCAAATAGCGCGATAAGGTCTGAAACATCTTTACTTAAAAAAGCAAGATGCTCCCGCTGATGATCAATCTTTCCTGCATTATCACCGATATGTTCAGCATTTTCTTTAGCATCATCTGCTATTTCTTTATATTCTTTTTGCTTAGCAGCGGGAATACTGTTAATATCAATATTCTTTAAGGTCGTCAGTAATTGTTTAGCTGCACTGGCTGCACTTTTATCATTATCCGCTACAAGTGCATTTTTAAGGGCTAAATAATCTTTAACAGTAGATTCAATGCTAAAATTTTGGGACTGATCCTGCATTTTAGGAGTTTCAGTTTTCTGAACCGGAGCAGTTACCTGTTCTGCAGAAACCACTGAATCATGTTGCGGTAATGTTTTTGTTTCAGATAAGGATGTGCTGTCCTGTACCTTTAATTCACTGTTTTTATTTGGGGATTTTTTGCAGGAAACAACTGTTAATGCAGCAGTTGTTGATACGATGATTGATAAAACTATATTTTTCATTGTATTGATATTTACTTTTAAAGCTCTTTGTTATTTGTTATTGATAGTTTCCTGAACACTTCCACAAGTAAGCATTTTGGACCCATAAAAAGGATTCTTGATGGTCTCTTCTTTACTAAGCCAATTAGCTCCTTTTCCGTTATTAAACATTGGACAATGCTGGTAATACACTGGTTCTTCCTGTTTTGAAACTTTTGCAAGGGCATAAATATTTTCAGACAGAAGCGCAAAAAAGTCTCTCTGTTTTGAGATGTCTTTGGCAGCTGCAATCTTTTCTGCCTGCGCTGTAAGTTCTTTTAAAACTTTCATCCAAACAGTATGTTCTTCGCTGGATAGTTTCCCCATTTCAACATTTTGAATAGCTTTTTCCAAAGAGGCAGCTTTAGTTGATGATGTTCCTGCATCAGTATTTACAAGAGCATCTTTTAAGGAAAAATAATTGTCGAAAACTGCCTTAAGCTGAGAGTTGTTTTTATTTTCAGTACTACTGGCCTGAGTCATTTTGCTGTGATCATGATCTCCATGTTCAATATTCATATTCATTCCTTGATCTTTGCTCATACCGGCAGGTTTTAGCTCTCTTTTGTATTGGCAGCAGCCTGCTAATTTTTGGTAGGCATCATCTGGTGCTAAGAATTTTTCACTGTCATAGCCGGCTAATGCAATGCGCTTAAGTATTTCCTCTTCATTTGTTTTTTGGGCATCATAACTCAGTGCAGCCATTTTTGTGTCCTTATTCCATACTACTGATGAAATATTCTTTAGATTTCCTGCTTTTTCAATATTGGCTTTACACATATCACAGTTGCCCAATATTTTTACAGTCTCTTTCTTTGCGTTTTTTATCTGTGCAAAGCTTATGGTGTATGATAGTAATACAGCAATTACCATCAATATTTTTGATAATGATTTCATTTTTTGATTTTAAAAAATTAATAATGGGAATACAACAGATTGTCCGAAAACAAAAAATTTGCTTTCGACAAGACGTATTTCTGGCTGTAAAACCAGATTGTTATCCTATTTTGGGAGGTTGCCAGATAGAAGAAAAACCTGAAGAATAATAGGTCTGACTAAAACTAAATTTAAGTTTCTTTTCTTCTCTGAAATGATTTTTAATTTTCAGATCGGCCATAACAGGAAGCCCTACTAGTGAGATCACAGTTCCGCATCGGCAGGAATTGTGTTTACATTTGCCATTGCAGTCACTATGGTCCCTGTCTTTTTTACAATAACCCGGTTCGCAGCAGAATTTATTAGAAAAATTACTGGTTGCGCACTTATAACCTAAGGTTTCATCCTTTTTTATATTTTTCTTGGTACACGCAAAGCCTAAGTTTGGTACTAGGAAAAGCACCAGACATAGGATAAAAATGTGACCAATATGTTTGTTATAAGTTTTCAACAAAACAAAGTTACAATATTTATCATTTAGATCTTTTTATAAAATTATTTTTTGAGAAATTTTCTGCAGAAATCTCAATTATTTATGAAAAAAAATCATGTTAAAATGGGCCACAAAACCCCACAACAAAAAACTCTGCCGGTTGTAAAATAAAAAAATCGGCACAAAAAAATTGTACCGATCCAACCATTATTAAAAACTAACGAAAGAGATTATTTCATCTGAATTCAGGATAAAATACCCAATGTGAGTCAGGAAGCGGATGCCCGAAAGAGAGGGCTCCTTTTGGGGTAATTATGACCGTCATTAGATTAACAAGGATGAAACTTTATCTATTGAGCGTAAAGTAAAAAATACTTTAGTTCTTCTTCAATACAAGGAACATCCCTCTTCTGACATCCATTCTTCCTTCCCACAATCAATATTTTAACACATTCAGACTATGTAATCCTATTTTTTTATAAATCTGTTTTTATACTCTTTTCCATCTGTGCTTTTAGAAACAATGATATAGTTTCCTGGCACAAGCTGACTTACATCAATCGCCTGATTGTACTGATGGTCATTTTTCTTCAGAACAAGCTTTCCGGACATATCTATAATGGTAACTTCCTTATACATTTTATCTGATTCTTTTCCGATATAAAGATGCTGCGCCGTAGGATTAGGGTAAATTTTCAGATTATTATCCTTACTCTTCACCTCTCCTGTTCCCAGATTATTGCAGAAGTCCCAATTTCCGAAATTCACTTCCACAAAGGCAAACGGATCCAGCATCTGACATTGATCCGGGCAGTATTCTGTACAGGCATAAAACCCATATTTTCCGGAACTTGTCGCAACATAAGTATCTCCTACCACTCCAGGGATGATACAAGGATCTCCCAATACCGGAGGATTACTGCTTGGCACACATCTGAACCAGGTATGTTTGCCATATACAACCGGAAATATATTATCAAATTGTACAGAAGCCCCGTTGCACACATTCACTATTCCCCCATTATCCTGATAAGTTCCGGGAGTATAAGTAGTCATCATTGCCGGCAGACCATAGACAAATCCATCTGCAAATACTGCAGTACTTTCCGCGGTACAGTCTCCGTCTGTAACTTTAACTTTAAAATAATTCAGTTGGTCATTACCACTAACGGTTAACTGCTGTGATGTGGCTCCCGGAATGGCTACCCAAGGGTTGTTGTTAGGTGTCTGCCAGGTCCATTCCTGCTTGTACCATTGGTAGCTTCCATACGTCTGTGTGGTAGAAATTATTTCATCTTCCACATCACAGAACAAGATGGTTCCCGGATATTTCTGTCCAAGCCTCGGACTGGTAATTGTAGGGGTACACTGTGCTTTTATATCCAGAATACTGAATAATAAAAACACTAAAAAAATTAGTTTTGTTTTCATATATAGATTATTAAGTGTGATTTTGGTCTTAAAAAGCCTCTACATTAATCCAACAGTACTCTGATCCCGAATTTCATGTTAAAATGAAGCGGTTTCTCTTTATAAATGGTATTAGGAGCATTTTCCTCCTTAAAATGATATCCTATTCCCGGTTCTGCATAAATTCCAACTTTGTCTATGACCTTCAGCTGAAATCCTACTGCAGTGTTAACAGAAAACTGCAACGGTTTGTGATCAAGACTTTCCTTTGAAGTCTCCTTTATTTCATCATTCACTACGTAGGTTGTTGTAACACTTCCCGATACAGGTTTTTCCAGGAGTGCCCCACCTGTAACATATCCTGTAAACCGGCCTTTCTGAATGACATTATAATTAACCTGAACAGGAATTCCTATATAATGAACCGTCTGATCTCCTTTAATATAATTGTTCTCAGTTCCGGAATGCAGTTCAGAAGACAGTTTGGTATAGTTCAGTCCCGTTCCTATTCCCCATCTTTTTCCTAAATTGTAGTAAAGTGATAACCCAAATGTTACCGGCACTTTATGCCTGATTCTCGCTTCTACCGGCTGGCTCTGATTGGCAAGCAATATGGCTGTAAGGGGATCATCATGATGCTCGGATGTAGTAAATACCTGCTCAACATTCATTGCTTTTCCAGTAATGGAAGCATAGCCCGGGAACTGCTGTTCTGCAGAGTTGGAAGCAACATTTCCTGTAAGCATACTCAGCATCCACGACTTTTTATCGCGGGATTTTGATCTATTTAGTTTTGTATTTTCAGCATAGATTTCTTTTGGCTTCTCCTCTTTAAAAAGAACCTCATCAGAAGTCTGCTGTTCTGTAGATTCTTTTACTGTATCATCAACAGAAGGGACTTTCTGAGCAATTCTGCTTTCCTGTTGAAAAGATTCTGATGCTGTGGGAAGTTTGAAAATATCCTGGATTTTTTGATTATTTTCCGCTTGATTTTCCGCTCTTCTCTCAGCATATCTCTGTGCTGTAATTTTCTCCGAATATCCTGTATTTACTATATTGTCTGCTAAAAAATCTCCTGTTCCTGATTTCGGTTCTCCGCCTGAATTATGTTCAGTTTCTATAGGTTTTAAAGAATTTCTTTCCTTTTCGTTTACTATATCTGCCGGTTTCTGAGACATTCTTTTTTCTGTATCATCCTGTGGCAGTATTTTTATGAGCAAAAATATCAGTGCAATGGCTGCTGCAATACCTCCAATCTGATAAAACAAAGATTTTCGGCCTACATTTATTTCCTTTTCTTTCTTCGTAGCACCTTCATGAATTTCAGGAATAAACCCGGGAATGCTGTTATTTTCTTCCCCGGCGAATAGTTCATCTTTGATGTCATCCCACAATTCCTCCGGAACGTCCTCTTCATGGTCATCCATTCTGCTTCGCAGGTTATTTAGCCATTCGTTATTCATATTGTGCTTTTTTTGACATTTTAAATTCTTTTATTTGCTGAACAAGCAGTCCTTTTGCACGGTGAAACTGAGATGCAGAAGAATTTTCTGCAATTCCCAGCAGTCCGGCAATCTCCTTATGGCTTTTTTTCTCGAATACATACAGGTTAAAAACAGTTCTGTACCCTTCAGGAAGAGATTTTATCATCATCATAATATTATCACGCGGAATCTCTTCAAAGTCTGGTTCTTCTTCATTAGGAATATCCGGAAGATCATCTACTTCCACCGCAGATTTAAAATCTCCTTTTTGTTTGATATGTTTCAAAGATTCATTGACAGTGATACGGGTCATCCAGGCTTTTAAAGAACCACTTCCCCTGTACTCAAAAGATTCTATCGAACGGAACATTTTGATAAAACTGTTTTGCAATACATCATGAACATCTTCTTTCTCAGCTATATAACGGGAGCAGACATAGGCCAGATTTCCGGAATAAGCTCCAAAAAGCTCTTTCCAGGCAGCTTCCTCCTTCTTCAGAAGGTGCTTTACCAAAATCTGTTCTTTACTTTCTTCCATATAATGCCGCCATACCCAGTGGGATGTTATAAACTGTCAAGCAAAAATAGATTGCATCTTAGTAATAAAGCGCAATCCATTGATGATAATATCTATTAATTAATTTTTTATACAGAATGGAAAATTATAATCAATTACCTCATAAGGGGTAACCAATGTACCATCTACTGTAATTTTTTCTGCTGTTATAGCATACCTCAGCGTCTGGTCCAATCCTACATAATATCCTTTTTGTTTTGCTACAAATTCTACAACGGTCTTTTTATTCACTCCGTCTACAGGGATCTGAAGTTCCATAACTTTTGGGGCCAAAGTAAGTTCTATCACATTATTTGCAGTGTTAATTACTGCGGCATACTTAACCTCATACTTCACTTTTCCCATTGTCTTCAAGGCAGCTTCTGCTTTTGCCGGGTCCTTCACTACTGTTTTTACAATTTCGGCAACCGGAAATTCAGCAAATGAGATCGTATCTTTTTTTACTTTAAACTCTTTTATTCCTTCTCTTTTACTATTTCCCTGTACAATAACCAGCTTACCTTTATAGTTTCCTTTTAAATCTTCTATTTTTACAGGAGGGATGTCCGGACCATCATTATCGTTACATGAGGATAGAGTAAATCCTATTAAAACCATTAAAACTGTTATAAAAAATCGGGGTACTGTCAATCTTTTCATTGCATTATTTTTTTCGTTAAACATTAATTATTTTCGAGTACTCATCTATATAAATCTCACTTTTCAAAAATCTTGCATCTATTTTTGAAAAAAAGATAAAATTTTTCATAAACCATTGATTTAATGAATATAAAATTTCATCACTTCTCTGCAAATTTCGGACCTGATGTTAAAATTAAATGGTATTTACCTTCAGAAATAACAAAAAAGGAAGCTATATGATGTAGCTTCCTTTATTATTTATCATTTTTACATTTTATTCTACTCCACCGCCCAGTGATCTGTACAGGTCTACTTCTGCATTTAACCTTTCAAGGGTTACATTAATGGTTTCCAGATCATTCTGAAGTTTATTGTTCTGAGCTGTAATGACTTCAAGATAGGTTGCCATTCCACTTTTATAAAGTTTCAGGGCATCATTGATTCCTTTATCAAGAATAGCGGTTCTCTGCTCTAAAAGCTGCAGTCTTTCTGAAGCGCCTTTAGACTTGGCCATGGCATCGGATACCTCTCCAACAGCGGTCATTACAGACTGTTTAAAATTGATGGCTGCTTTTTCCTGTTCAAGCAATGCGGTCTCATAAGCCGTTTTCAGTTGTTTTTTCTGAAAAATGGGAGCTGCAAGATTCGCTGCGATTGCCTTGGTAATAGAGCCCGGGATGTCAAACCATGAACTGAATTTATTGGAATTTACTCCTATCTGCGGGCTCAGGCTTATGCTTGGATACATTGCTGCTTTTGCCAGCCCGGTTTTAGAATTCAAACTGATTACGTTAAATTCTGCCACCTTCAGATCCGGTCTGCGGCTCAGTAGCTGTGCGGGTAATCCTTCTGACAATTTGTTTTCAGGAATCATTGTTTTAAGGTTTCCTTCTCTTTCTATTTTAGCCGGATATTCTCCACAAAGAATACTCAATGCATTTTCCTGAATGGAAATATTCTGTTTTGCCAAAGGGATCAACAGTTCCGCAGTTTTCTTTTGCGCTTCTGACTGCTGAACAGCCAGTGAATTAATCTGGCCTGCTGTAAACTGAAGATTCATCATTTTAAGGGTATTGTCACTAAGTTCAATATTCTGCTCAGCTATTTTCAGCTGTTCATCAAGACTGATAAGGTTATAATAAGCCTGAGCCACCTGAACTACAATCCTGCTTTTGATGGCATTCAGATTTTCTTTTTGCCCAAAATATTCTGCTGCAGCGGATTCTTTCTGCATTTTAGCTTTTCCCCAAATATCTATTTCCCAGGAAAGCTTTAGGGCAGCATTAAAATCATCCATATATTTGGTCCCTACAAACTGTTCATTAAGAGAGCCGTTAAGGGTATTTTTGGAAGCCCAGCTTCTATTCGCTCCGGCAGTTAAATCCAGTGTTGGCATCAGACCCAGCTTAGCCTGTTTATAGATCAGGTCCAGCTGTTCTATGTTTTTCAGGGCTACATTCACTTCATTATTTCTGGAAAGAGCTTTATCTATTAATCCTATCAGCTTAGGATCTTTGAAAAAGGTTTTCCATGGAAGCACTACAGTATCTCCTGTTACCTGTACAGATTCTTTGTAGGTTTCGGGAACCTGAAGGTCTGTTCTTGTATATTTTTTCCCTACGGCACAAGACACCAGAAGTGATGCCATTGCGCCTGAAATAAGGAAATTCTTTATATTAAATATTCTCATTTGTCAATTGATTTTCTATCGTATTATACTTCTTTTTGGCAGAGAATTTCTCATCCAGATATTGAAAGAACATGTATAGTACAGGAATTACAAAAACTCCTAAAACCACGCCGCTCAGCATTCCCATGGCAGCACTTGTACTGATTGATTTGTTTCCTGAAGCCATTCCTCCTGTAGAAATCATCAGCGGAATCATCCCTACAATAAAGGCTAAGGAAGTCATGATAATGGGACGTAATCTCGCCTTTGCTCCTTCCAGCGCGGAATCCAGAATGGAAAGACCTGCTTTTCGCCTTTGTATGGCAAATTCTACAATAAGAATTGCATTTTTGGCTAATAAACCAATAAGCATGATCAATCCAACCTGTACATAGATATTATTATCCAGTCCAATCGCTTTTATTCCTAAGAACGCCCCTACAATTCCCGTTGGGATGGAAAGCATTACGGCTAAAGGAAGAATATAACTTTCATATTGAGCTGCCAGAAGCAGGTATACAAAAAGTAAACACAGTCCAAAGATGGCAATCGTTTGATTTCCTGCGGATTTTTCTTCTAAACTCAATCCAGTCCATTCGTAGCTGTAATCAGACGGTAATTTGCTTAAAGTTTGTTCCAGTTTGCCCATCAACTCTCCGTTACTTACTCCTGGCTTTGGAGATACGTTGATATTTAATGAGTTATAAAGATTGTAACGCTGAACAGATTCCGGACCGTAGACTTTTTTCAAAGTAATAAGGGTATTCGCCGGCACCATATCTCCTTTGTCATTCTTTACGAATATATCATTGAAAGCCTGCTCATCCATTCTGAAAACTCCATCCGCCTTAATATTCACTCTGTAGAATTTCCCGAATCTTGAAAAATTCTGAGACTGGTCTCCTGAGAAATAGGTCTGAACAGTTCCCAACAAGTTTGAAATGCTTACTCCAAGCTGTTTTGCTTTATCTTCATTCACTTCAAGCTCCATTTGGGGATAATCCGCCCTGAACATTGTGTAGGCAAATGCTACTTCGGGAACCTGCATTAGCTGACCGATCAGTTCGTCCGCTTTAGCTTTAAGAACCTGAGGGTTTCTACCCATACGGTCCTGAAGCACAATTTCGGCATCGTTCGTCATTCCGTATCCTTCTACCGGAGGTGATCTGAAAGTCATTACACTTCCTTCTCTGATCGCTCCTAATTTTGCATTCGCCATATCTACAACCTCCTGGATATCCTGAATCTCACCTCTTTCCTTTTTAGGTTTCAGCTTAACAAACCCCATTGCGTAAGCCGGTCCTGCACTATTACTAAGCAGGTTGAATCCTGTAATGGAAGTATTTTCCTGAACTGCATCTACATCTTTTAAGATTTTATTAATCTTATTGGAAACTTCCGTAGTTTTTGTCAATGCTGTTCCAGGAGGCATGCTTAAAGTGTACATAAAGAATCCGTCATCTTCCATCGGCACAAAACTTTTAGGCGTGCTTGACATCAGCCATCCTGCAACACCGATAACGGCTACGATTAATCCTCCTGCAATCCATTTTCGTCCTATTAAGAAACGAACTCCTTTTGCATAACGGTTGGTCATATTATTAAATCCTGCATTGAATGCTAGCGCAAATCTTTGCCCGAATCCTTTTGGCTTTTTACCTTCTCCTGAATGATTGTTTTTCAAAAACACAGCACATAAAGCAGGGGTTAAAGTCAATGCGTTAACCGCTGAAATGATGATCGCTATTGCTAATGTATAGGCAAACTGCTTATAGAATAATCCTGCCGAACCGGACATAAATCCGATTGGAATAAATACCGCTGACATCACTAATGTAATAGAAATCACCGCTCCTGTAATCTCACTCATCGCCTTGTGGGTAGCCTCTCTTCCTGAAAGATCTGTTCCTTCCATATTACTGTGGACGGCTTCCACCACTACAATGGCATCATCCACTACAATCCCGATGGCCAGTACAAGGGCAAAAAGTGTCAAAACATTAATCGTAAACCCTAAAACCAGAAGGAAGAAGAATGTACCGATAATGGCTACCGGAACCGCCACTGCCGGAATAATCGTAGATCTGAAATCCTGCAAGAAAATAAATACAACGATAAACACCAGAATAAATGCTTCTATCAAAGTAGATTTTACCTGTCCTGTGGCCTCATCCAATCTTTCTTTGGTGCTCATTACCTTCGTATATTTAATACCCGGAGGGAATGATTTCGATAATTGATCAAGGGCTTTGTTTACTCCTATTTCAATCTGATTGGCATTGGATCCTGTAGTCTGCATAATAGCTACAGTAACCGCATTCTTCCCATTAGAAAGGTTATCTCCTGTATTGGAAATGGCTCCGAATTCTACACGGGCTACATCTTTTAACCTTATGACCTGGCTTCCGGTATTTTTAACGATAATATTTTCATATTGTTCCGGCTTGTTCTTTTTTCCTTTATATCTGATTACATATTCTAACGCAGCATCAGATTCTTCTCCCAATTTACCCGGAGCAGATTCTAAACTGTGGTCTGCTATTGCTCTGGAAACATCTGCCGGTTCAAGTCCGTAGGATGACATTTTCTGAGGGTTAAGCCATATTCTCATGGAATAATCCTTCAACCCGAAAACCATGGCCTGCCCTACTCCTTTCACCCTTTTAACCTGCGGAATAAGGTTGATATTCGCGTAGTTCTGAAGGAAAGTTTCATCATATTGTTTGTTATCTTCAGTATAAATATTGAAAATCAACACCATACTGTTCTGCTGCTTGGATGTGGTTAATCCCATTCTCACTACCTCCTGCGGAAGTATCGGAGTGGCCTGCTGTACTCTGTTCTGTACGTTTACAGCTGCTTGATCGGCATTAACTCCCTGTTTGAATATAATGGAGATGGAGAATGTACCATCATTACTCGCTGTGGATTTCATGTATTCCATGTCTTCCACTCCATTGATCTGCTCTTCCAGCGGCGTTACCACAGAACGGATCACCGTTTCGCTATTTCCTCCCGGATACGATCCTGAAACAGTAATCGTAGGCGGAGAAATGTCCGGGAACCTAGTCACCGCCAGCTGGTTTAATCCTATAATCCCTAAAATAACGATGATAAGGGATATTACCGTCGCCAGTACCGGACGGTCTATTATCTTTTTTAACATTTTTGAATTTTCTAAGAATGGTTATACAACTATTTCAAATGAACTGTTGTCGCAACAACCTGAGCTCCGTCTGTAAGGGCATCAATTCTATTGATAGCGATCTTGTCTCCTGCATTCACGCCTTCTTTGATAAAATAATCCTGAGACGTACTTCCTGAAACAGTAATCTGAGTCATTTTCACCTTATCCTTACCATTCAGTTTATAGACAAAGAATCTGTCCTGAATATCTTTCACGGATGTTTTCGGAAGTTTGACTACTCCATTCAGCGCATTGTGAATCATCACTCTAGCTGTTCCTCCGGCTCTTAATAACTTATCAGGATTTTGAAAAACAGCTTTCATCTGGATACTTCCTGTGTTTCTGTCGAAGTTTCCGCTGGCATTTTCCAATTTTCCTTTAAGAGAATAGGTGGAGCCGTCAGCAAGAATAAGCTCTACATTTTCTGCTGTATTTCCTGATGCAGACGCTTTGCTGTGTGAAATAAAATCAGCTTCATTCATTGAGAAATACACATTAACACTGTTGATACTTGAAAGAGTTGTCAAAGGTGATGCATCTGATGGGCTGATAAGGTTTCCTACTCTATTTGGAATTCTTCCTATGTATCCGCTCACCGGTGCTTTGATGTACGTAAAATTGGCATTGATCTTTGATGACCCTAATGATGATTGTGCCTGTGCTACCTGTGCTGATGCCGCTTTATAACTTGCCTGTGCTGTTTTCAACTGCATATCAGAAACTACTTTTCCTTCTACAAGGGGTTTCAGCTTTTCCACTTCAAGTCTTGCTGTTTCCTGTGCTGCCATAGCCGATTTCAAAGCAGCTTCATTGGTATTCACCTGCTCATTGTACACGGATGGATTTATTCTGAAAAGGGTCTGTCCTTTACTTACATACTGTCCTTCTTTGATATATACGGCTTCCAGATAACCTGTCACCTGCGCTTTAATATCTACATTGTCCTGTCCTTCTATGCTTCCCGGGTATCCTGTAGACACTTCTGCATCTCCGGATTTCACCTGGATAAAATCTGTAGGCAGCGCCTGCTGCATTTGCTGAGTATTTTCCTGGCCGGAACCGCACGAATACAATATTGCTGCTGTAAGTGAGAGAACCAGATATCCTTTTCTGTAATTCATAACATTTGGTTTTAAATTTTACAGGAGCAAAATAACTTCATCTTAGAGTGATATTCATTCAGAAGTTGGGTGAAGCGTCGTTAATCGCAGGTGAAGCGTATGATACCAAAAATGAAAAGAAAACGGCTGTTTTTCCTTATAATTGTGATAAAAAAGAGATTTTCCGGAAAAATAAGTGTTAAATCACTAAATAATATCTCTCACAGGTAAAACAAAAAAAGATTGCTTTGTGTAAAAGCAATCTCGTTTGTATTTTTATGAAATTAATAATCCATCCAGGATTTGAAAATGGAAGCTTTTTCACGGCTTACAATGACTTCCATATCAGGCTGATTTCTGAGTTCCAGCTTCAGCTTTCCATTAAAATGATTAAAAATCTGCTTTACAGAATTGATGTGAATGATAACCTGTCTGTTAGCCCGGAAAAAGAATTTGGGATCCAACTGTTTTTCAAGCTCTTCCAGTGTTTGTGGAACATTTTCTACCACTCCGGTATTCAGCATGGCTTTACTGATTCCCAACTCGGTATAAAAGTATAAGATGTCTTCTGCCAGAACAGTTTTATATCCATCTCTATGAGCTATGAGAAAGCGTTTTCTGTAATCTTTCGGCTGGAGATAATTCAGCAGACCTTCAATGGCAGTTCCCACTACCGGAACGGTTTCCATAAAGGTTTCGTAACGTTTTAATGCTGCATCCAGCTCTTCTTCCTCGATAGGTTTCAGAAGGTAATCTACACTGTTGTATTTGAATGCCTGTACTGCATATTCATCGTATGCTGTGGTGAATATGACTGCACTTTTAATTTCATGTTTGTTAAAGATTTCAAAGCTGAGTCCATCTGCAAGGCGCACATCCATCATAATGACATCCGGAACGACATTATTTTCCAGCCAATGTACCGTTGAGGTAATTGAGTCTTCTACAGACAGGATTTCGATATGGGGTCTTAATTTCAACAACAGCCTTTTTAATCTATCTGCATTAGGTCTTTCGTCTTCAACTATTAAAACTTTATTAATCTTCATATCAATGGGAGTTTTACAATAAATTTATCTTCAGTTTTTTCAATCACAGGCTTAGGATATCCAAGGATTTCGTAACGTGCAATGATATTGGTAAGTCCTACTCCTGAGGAATCCGGCTTATTGATCAAAGGCAGAAATGTATTAGAAACAACCAATTCTCCTTCAGTGTTTGTATAAATATGGATTTCCAGAGGATTTGCTTTAGAGGTCTGGTTATGCTTAATGGCATTTTCAACCAATAATTGTAAAGACAGCGGAAGAGTAAATCTGGATCTGTACTCTTCCTGAATATCTATTTTGAATATAACACCTTCGCCAATTCTTTTTTCAATCAGAAAGATGTAGGATTCTAAAAATTTGAGCTCCTCTTCTAATGCAATAATATCTTTTTTGGAATTGACTAACAGGTACCTGTATACTCTCGCAAATTTTTCGGAATAATCATACCCTAGCTGCTGATCTTCCAGGATGAGTTCTGACAACACACTTAAGTTATTGAAAATAAAATGAGGATCTATCTGAAGCTTAAGTGCCTGAAGTTCAGCCGCCATAGCTACCTGTTTGTGTTTGGAAGCCCTCAGTTTATGCTGGGCAGCTTCTACTGCTGTTTTTTTCCAGTTTTCAAGTAAATAATCCACGGTATTAAAAGCACTGATAATCAATGATATTATAATATTAGTTGCAATCCACTGCCCAAGAAGTGTATATTCTCTCCGGGAATCCATATCAGGTAATGTCACAGAGGTACAGGAACCTACAATTCCATTGATAATAATCACAATCATGACACTTCCCACAATTTGCAGTAAGCATTGGATGAGCAGTCGCTTTACAGTTCTGTCTCTCCAGGGAAGCAATTTATTGAGCGTTCTGTCTATAAATATACTTACCTCTGAAATAATGATGGAAAAAAAGACAATCCAGGTGCCATCTTCCAGAATCATCTTCAGCGGACCATTCAGATATTCTTTCCAAACAGGGTCAAAGGGATCAATAAGGTAGGAAAAAACACAGAAAGTAACCACTGCCAGTGCCCAGATCACGAGCCTTCTTTTCATGGTGGAAAGAATCTTCTTATTCCGTACTATATTTTTTCTGATGGAAGAAATCCTATTCATATCAGGGACTTTGTGAATGTAAATATAGAAATAGATTTTATATGAGTATCCTCTATTTTAGACGAGACCGCCAAAACAGTACCTGAAACGTAAAATAGGAACGTTAAAATGGAAGTGACGGTTCATCACCTGAAAAAGACATTTCATCATCATTTTATGCAATGTCACCCTATTTTTATGATCAGTGAGCAGCTGTATACTATAGTTTTGCAGCATTAAATCCGGTACAATGAAAACAATAATTGTCTGCACAGATTTTTCCCAGGAAGCTGAAAATGCCACTCATTACGCAGCATCTATAGCCAAAGAGAATAAATACAGGATCATACTTTTCAATCTGCAATCCATTTCTATTCACGCTTTGAATGCACAGGTTTCGGCAGATTTTTTCTATACTCAAACACTTAAAAATCAGAAAAAGCTGAAAGATAAAGCGAGTGAACTAAAGACTCTTTACTCTATAGAAACCGGACATCATCTGGCTTCCGGCAATTTCATGGAAGAGCTTGAAAAGTGTATACTGCTCCACGAATGTGATTTGATTGTGATGGGTATGGCTGAAAAAACTCTTGAGCAAAAGCTTTTAGGAAATAGTGTAACAAGGGCTATTCATAAAATAAAGAAACCCATATTAATTGTTCCTTCTCATATAGAATATACAGGAATCCGGAAGATTCTTTTTGCTTATGATACTCACAAAAGTATGACCTGGTCTGCAATGAACGATATTTATTATTTTATTAATGAATTTAATGCTGAAGTTGAGGTATTCAATGTAAGTGAAAGTTTGGAGGATTTTGCAGAGGTTATTCATGATATTGACCTGAATTCCGGATATAATCTGGATGATATTAAGTATAGTTTTAAAATGATTCAATCTATCGAAGTCATTAAAGCCATTGAAGAGGAAATAAAGCTTACCAATCCTGACCTTCTGACTATGGTTCCCTACAAATATAATCTTGTGGAGTCTCTTTTTCATCGCAGTAAAACAGCTATTATGGCCTATAAAAATAAGATACCATTACTGTCAATTCCCTTAAACATAGATTAAGAATCAATAAAAATCTGTTCATATTTGAATTATCCTTTTTGCCTTTAAGGGCTAAATTTTACACTTAATCTTGTTTGACAGGACCGGAAATTTCTTTCCGGTCCTGTTTTTCATACTCAGTTTCGGAATCAAAAATGAATTACCATTTTAATAATCATAATTAATATTTTTTTTTAAAAACAAAAACAAACTGATAATTTAAATTCACATGAATATAAAAAAGCCGTAAATTTAGTAAAGGATAAAAAACAGTGTTTTCCCTCTTTTTTATAGTTGTACCGTTAGCTAATTTTGTTCAATAAAATTAAAAACCATAAAAATGAAAACTTCCTTTTTTACTAAGACTTTAAGTCTGCTCTGTGCAGCATTTATTCTAACCCTCTGTCTGCTAAGCTGCACCCGCTGCTCCGAACCACCTCAGGAACCCGTTAGTAACAGTTATAAAAAGAAACTGATCAGCTACCGTGAAGGCCGGGTCCTTTTTGATGAATACACCAGGACTAATCATGAAGTTCTTATGAAATACAGAAACGGTGAACCTGACTCCCGATGGTACTGGTTTTCGCTGGAAGACATGGAAGGATATATTAAATACGTAAAAGAAAATGCAAAAAAACAAAAATTAAAAAATCCGGGAATCAGGATTTACATGGGAAAATATCCGATGAATCATCCTAAAAACAGAATGGCAAAACCGGAATATGCAGGTTATCAGACTATATTTTTAGTTCCTACTGCTCAAAAAAGAGAAAGAACCAACGCAGTGTCCAGATCAGCCACCACCGAGGAAAATACAGATGTTCCTTCTATAGAATCTATGAACATGACCAATCTGGCACCACCTCCAAAAACACTGTCAGGAACAATGCCTTAAAAACACAAAATTATGAACTGGAATATTGAAACAGGGAAACAGATATCGATGATCCTATCCATCATAGTGATGCTTTTAATGATCATAAAATATAGAAAAACCGGAAAGGAGAATTTATTTTTTATCATTGGATATCTGTTGTTTTCCCTGATTGATATTTTCTGTTATTTCTACTTCCGGCTTACCAATCTGCCTACGGACATATTTTATGTAATTGGGTTTTTAATGATCGTATTCTTTTTATATTTATTTTATTATCACCAGTTATTATATGTTCCGCTGCTCAAAAAGATACAGACTATCATCCTGATTCTTTTTGTCCTCAATATTGCTGTCATGTTTTACACAGAAGATGATCTGCTCCATCATTTTTCTTTTAATATGCTGTATGTAGATATTCTTTTGTTGTTATTTTCAATTATTTTGTTCCTGTACCAAACCTTTAACTCTGATAAAATACTGGAAATCAAAAGCTATTTACCATTCTGGATATCAGTGGCTTTACTGATCTTTTTTATTGGAAGTATTCCGATACTCTTTTTCAGGACTACTGTTTCGGAGACTATTTATTTCTTCATTTTATTTATGCTGAATCTGATCAGTAACGGCATACTCATACTAGGCTTAATTTGGAACAAACAAGAAAAAATCAGATAAATGCTTTTCAGATATGGAAGAGAATAATTTGGTCATCATCTTTACGATTACTTTATTCATCGTTGTTTTAACAATGATCTTCATTTATGCTGTTTTCATCAAGAAAAAGACAACCCTGCTGATAGAGCAAAAAGAAAAAGATTTGCGGTTTGAAAAAGAGCTGGCTACTTCACAGGTAGAAATGAAGGAACAGACCTTGAACTACATAGGTCAGGAATTACACGATGATCTTGGACAAAAACTTTCCGTGGTCCGATTGCGGCAAAACCAACTGATTACCAAATTAAAAAACAATGAAAAAGAAGACCTGATTGAGCTCAATGAACTATTGGGTGAATGTATACAGGATATAAGAAACCTGTCTAAAACATTAATTACTGAACAGATTATTCATTTCGGACTGGCAGAATCCGTTGAAAGAGAAGTTCAGCGGATCAAAAAGCTGAAATTATTAAAAATAGAGTTCATTACCCAGAAACAGGATATTGATATTTCCCCAAAACATGGTCTGATCCTTTTCAGAATTATCCAGGAAAGTATCAACAATATTCTGAAACATTCCAAAGCCAAAAATGTTTCCATACAAATGGAAGATGATTGTGAAAAACTGCACATCAGCATTTCCGACAACGGAAGAGGCTTTGATACCAACAGTATTCAGGACGGTTCAGGATTAAAAAACATGGAACTGAGAGCAAAACTGATTCATGCCGAACTGTCTATACGCTCAGAATTGAATAAAGGAACACAAACTTTGATAACCTATCATAAAAATTTATTATGAAAACTATCCCCATAGCGATCGTTGATGATCATACCTTAATCTCCAAAGCTTTGGAAAATATGATCACAGAAAACACTCAATATCGGGTAATTATGAATCATCCCAACGGAGAAGAATTTATTGCAGGTGTGGAAAAAGCTTCTGAATTACCCGCCGTAGTACTGATGGATGTTAATATGCCTTATAAAAATGGTATAGAAACTACAGAATGGCTTACCGAGCATTATCCCGACATTAAAGTCATTGCCCTGACAATGGATGATGATGAAAAAGTTCTGATTAGAATGCTGAAAGCAGGTGCTAAAGGATATTTATTGAAAGATATGCAGCCTTCTATCCTATTCCAGGCCATAGACACCGTATTTGAAAAGGGCAGTTTTTATACTGATTTTGTGGCCCAGAAATTATTGAAAGTAAAAACAGAGGAAATGAAAAACGCCTCTCTTCTTTCCGAGTTGAAAGACAGGGAAAAAGAGTTTATAAAGTGGGCATGCAGTGAACTTACCTATAAGGAAATTGCTGACAAAATGTGCCTGAGTCCTAAAACAATAGACGGCTACCGGGATTCGGTTTTTGTAAAACTGGATATAAAAAACAGAGCCGGGCTGGTTCTTTTTGCGTTGAAACATGATCTGTGCTGACTTAATTTTAATCTTACTTCTTAGCCTATACAATAAACATCTTTACATTCTATTTACGTATCCGGCAGCTTTTCAAGCTGTCGGATTTTTATTTCATAACAATCTCATATACAATTAAAAAGGTGTTTTTCCTTTTTCAAAATACGGTTTTCGCCTCTGTTTTTGCCTTTCGGAATGACGGAAATTTGTCATAGAAAAAAATACAGAAAGGCGGTACCTGAAAAGCCGAAACAGAGTAGGGAATATTTTTAAAACTAATACAATGAAAAAAGCACTTATCGTAGGTATTAATGATTATGCACCCATCGGATACGGAGGTCCGGACCTTAATGGCTGTGTAAATGACGCAAGAGATATGGCAAATACATTGGTTATTTGTGGTTTTAGTCCGGCAAAGATTAAAATCCTGACCAATCAGAATGCCACAAGAGCGAATATATTAAACTATCTGAAATCCATGATCAGCACCAGTGTAAAAGGTGATTCTCTGGTTTTTTATTATTCAGGACACGGAACCAGAGTAGCCAATATCGGATCCGATCTTGAACTGGATGGTCTGGATGAAGCCATTTGTCCGCACGATTATGCCAATAACGGAGTCATCCGGGATGATGATTTCAAAACAGTTCTCAGCAAGCTAAAAGCCGGAGTGAATATGGAAGTGATCTTCGACTGCTGTTATTCCGGAACAGGAACCCGAAAAATGGATCTGGGACTGGAAGCGGATCTCCTCAACGAAACCGCCCGTTATATCCCGCCAATGCTTGAAGATGAATTTTATCTAACGTATGCCAGTGAAATGGAGGCTTCTAAAAGTTCAAAAAAATCAACCGTTCTTACTAAGGCTCTTGTCCCAGTTGCCGGAATGAATCATACGCTATGGGCCGCTGCGAAGGACAACCAAGTCTCTATGGAAGGTACTATCAGCGGACAAATACGAGGATATTTCACCTATCATTTCTGTAAAATACTGCGTGCTACCAATGGAAATATCGTCCGAAAAACACTTGATAAGCAGGTTGCCATCGCATTAGCAGCTATGGGAGCAGCCCAAATTAACCAAACGGAAAGCATCACTGCAGAATTTTCACAAAAAATATTCACTTAATCATAAAACCATTATCGGCGGAATCCGAAAAGCCATCAAAAGAGTAGGAACACACTAGATTAAAAATAATAATCATGTCTAAAATTGAAAACAACAACCCAATGACCGCTGAAGAGATTCTAAGACTTAGAACTGTTAAAGCAAAATCAACTGAAAAACCGGCAGCAATTGAAAAATTATTCAGCCAGGCTCCCGCTATGGAAACCATTAACGGAAGAACTTTTCCGAAAGGGATGAAAACAATAGGAATGCCTATGGATGAAAAAACAGCTGAAAACCGATCTCTGGAAACTGACCATTTTTATCCTACCCATGCTGATTTTGAATACAATCCAAAGCTGGAACCTAAAAAAGACCGTAAACCCAAATTCATTGAAAGAGATTCTTTCCTAACTCCGGAAAATGCGAGAACAATTTTCGGAGCAGACCAAAGAAAAGTATATAATTCTACAGCCTATCCATGGAGATGTGTTGGCAGAGTGGAAAGTTCTTTAGGCTCAGGAAGCGGTGTCATGATCGGCCCAAGACACCTTCTTACCTGTTCTCATATTGTAGACTGGCAGCCTAATAATACTACAGGATGGCTTAAGTTTACACCCATGTATTACAACGGAAGCGCTCCTTACGGAACAGCTTGGGGAACATTAACTTATTACAAATATAAAGTAGCAGGTCCTACTATCGACTCTACTGAGATTCAATACGATTATGTAGTGATTGTATTAGACAGACCTATCGGAAACAGCACAGGCTGGTTAGGCTCAAAATCCTACTCAGATTCATGGGATGGAGGAGCTTACTGGACCCATGCAGGATATCCGGGAGACCTTACAGGAACGCAAAGACCTACCTACCAAACAGGTATCGCACTGGATGGAGATTTCTGGAGTGCTGATGACAACGAAAGCATGAGCCATAAAGCAGATATATGGCCTGGACAAAGCGGAGGTCCTTTTTGGGGATATTGGGACGGTTCTCCGTATGCTGTGGCTACTCAAAGCGCGCATAATCCAAGTGATAATTTTGCAAGTGGCGGCTCAGATTTAGTCAATCTGGTCATCAGAGCAAGAAATGAACATCCTTAATTTATTTTTTTAGTTTCAATAGAATCCTGTCTTTTAAGGCAGGATTTTTATGTTATCCAAATTTAGTTCTGTTATAATTTTCATTTTTAAGTAATCTTTCTGTGTATTCTCAATATTTTAATACATTTGTTATTAAACATATTTCAGATGAATTTTGAACAGATCAATTTACACCTTGAGGCTTACAAAGAGCATGATCAGATTCTGGATGCAGCAAAATACCTGATCCATTCTTTTGATCTGGAACATGAAAACTTTGCAGGGTTTGGATTTAGGCAGGAATTGTCTCCTACCTCGATGCTTCTTACGGCAGAAGGTGAATTGGGTAGCCCGCAGACGGTCATGATTCCCAAAAATTTATTTGATTTTGACCTGAATCTTGTTCTTAATATGGTTGCTCATGAAATGCTTCATGTGCGGCAGAAAGCTCCCGGACAGGTGATTGAAGACAAAAATGAAAGAGAGTTTCAGGCATATTATGAAATGCTTTTTCACAAAGTGTTTCCACAGATCCCTGAGGTTTCGGATTTCCATAAAAAATTCTTCGGCGGGAAGGCTTTGGAGTATTATAAAAGAATGGGTGAAGGATCAGTATTACAGCAAAAATATGCAGAACAGAAAACAGAAGTAGAACATTTAATCAACGAATTACCATGACAGTAAAACCAGACATCACCTGGGCAGATTTTGAAAAAATAGACATCAGATGCGGAACCATTATTTCAGTAAATGATTTTGAAAAAGCAAGAAACCCGTCTTATCAACTGGAGATCGATTTCGGAGATTTAGGAATCAAAAAATCATCAGCACAAATTACTTCTCTTTACGAAAAAGAAGAACTGATAGGAAAACAGATTTTAGCCGTTGTGAATTTCCCTAAAAAGCAGATTGCCAACTTCTTCAGTGAATGTCTTGTGCTAGGATTATATGGTGAAGACAAAAAAGATGTCACTCTTTTAGCTCCTTCATTACCTACGAAAAATGGAATGCAGGTAGGATAGATACCCAACAAAAACACATATGATACAGAACATACCCTTAGAAAGAGTTTTATTCCTTGATATTGAGACCGTTCCACAGGCCGAATCCTGGGAAGAACTGTCCGAAACAGAACAATACCTGTGGGATAAAAAAACAAAATTCCAGAGAAAAGAAGATATCACAGCAGAAGAATTTTACGACAGAGCCGGTATTATGGCTGAGTTTGGAAAAATCATCTGCATTACTATCGGAATGGTTGAAAAGAATGATACGCTGAAAATAAAAAGCTTTTCCGGACATGATGAAAAGAAAATGCTTCAGGAATTCGGAGAAATTTTCAACAGCCCAAGGCTTCACAATATTATTCTCTGTGCACACAACGGAAAAGAATTTGATTTTCCCTGGATTGCCAGACGATACCTTATTAATGGGATACAACCCCCAACTCCCTTTCAGATGTTTGGGAAAAAGCCCTGGGAGGTTCCTCATATAGATACAATGGAACTTTGGAAATTTGGGGACTATAAAAGTTTTGTATCTCTGGAATTACTGGCGCATGTCTTTGGAATTCCTACTCCGAAAGATGATATTGACGGCTCAATGGTTTCATCAATTTACTACATAGAAAAAGACTTGCAGAGAATTGTTGACTATTGTGAAAAAGATGTCTTAACTTTGGCAAATATTTTCCGGCGCATGCGTCAGGAAGATTTGTTGAAAAGGAATATCAATCTAGATTAAAAAATGAAATTTACAGACGATCAAATTGCTGACATTGGTGAGGAAATCATTGGTGTACTGAAAACCGTATATGACCCCGAAATTCCGGTAGATATTTACGAATTAGGGCTGATTTATGATGTCCAGATCTCCGATGATGCTGACGTAAAAATTATAATGACACTTACTACTCCCAACTGTCCTGTTGCAGAAACTCTTCCTCAGGAGGTAAAAGATAAAGTAGCTGAAGTAGAGCATGTAAACAGTGTAGATTTAGAGCTTACTTTTGAACCGAGCTGGAACAAGGATATGATGAGTGAAGAGGCGAAGTTTGAGCTGGGAATGCTTTAAATATTACTCTTAACAATATAAAACCCCAAAGAATTATTCTTCGGGGTTTTTGTTTTTAAATATCTTTTGCTATTTCCTTTCCTTCTCTCCTGCTCCACTCACTCCAGGAACCTACATACAAATCCGGAATGGGGAATCCGGCATAGTCCAGCGCTAAAATAGTATGGCAGGCAGTAACGCCCGATCCGCAGTGAATAATCAGATGTTCAGGTTTATTTTCTAATAACTTTCCATATTTTTCTTTTAAAACTTCAGGACTCAGAAAGTTTCCGTTTTCATCAAGATTTTCAGAAAAAGGAATATTGATCGCTCCCGGAATATGCCCGGCAACCAGATCAATAGGTTCTGATTCTCCCTTGTACCGGTAAGCATCTCTTACATCAATAACAGTAGAAGAATTATTATTCAAGTCACTTTCAACAATTTCAAGACTGGAAACAGGAAGACTCCAGTGATCTTTCTTGATTGAAGACACCTTATCAAATTTCTCTTCTCCCGAAGAAAACTCTAAACCAGCTTTTTCTGCAGCCTGCATTCCGCCATCAAGAACCTGTACGTTTTCAAACCCGAAAGATCTTAACATCCACCATGCTCTTGCCGCTGCATTTGAAGCATTTTTGTCGTCATAAACAACGAGATGAGCTCCTTCATAAATTCCAAGATCTGAAAGCGTTTCTGAAAACTTTTCTACAGAAGGAAGCGGGTGTCTGCCGCCAAAAGCTGCATTTTCTCCAATTTCAGCCAAATCTTTATCCAGATCAATGAATCTTGCTCCTTTAATATGTTTTTCAAGGTAATTCTGCTTTACATCTTTTCCGGTTCTTGCATCAAGAAGGATAAGATTTTCTACTGGAAGATTTTTTAGATCGGATGGGGAGATGATTGGAGACATTTTGTTGATTTTGGGGTTAATTTAAGTATGTTTTGGCTAAAGCCATATGTATTTCAATATAGTAAAGCGGGCTAAAGCCCGCTCCTATTGATTTTTATTCTTCACATCTATTTAAAAATGAAAAATATCCTTCGCTTTATTATAAGAGCTTTCAAAGTTCAGAAGGTTCAGTTTATGTTCTGCTTTTTCAACGCTCATAAAGTTGATCACCTGTTCTGTAGGCATATTTCCTACAAGATCATCCTTAGCCATAGGGCATCCTCCGATTCCTTTGATGGCACTATCAAATCTTCTGCAGCCTTTATCATAAGCCGCTTTTAATTTTGAATAGGAATCTTCATAACGGTTATGAAAGTGTCCTCCAAAGTTAATTTCAGGGTATTTTGAAGGTATTTTTTCAAACAAAAGAGCAATTGTTTCGGGAGTTGCCACTCCGGTAGTATCTGACAATAAAATATCTTTCACTCCGATATCTGAGAATCTCTGTGCCCACTGGTCAACATCTTCCCACTTCCACATTTCACCATATGGATTTCCAAAAGCCATAGAGAAATAGATATTAAGTTGTTTCCCTTCACTTTTTACCAGTTCAAGCATTTTAATGATTTCATCAAACGCTTCTTCCTGACTTTTATTGGTATTTCTGTGCTGAAAAGTTTCGGAAATAGAAAACGGAAAGCCCAGAATATCCACTGACTGGTGTTTCAATGCTTTTTCAGCACCTCTGTAGTTGCCAATAATTGCGGAAACTTTGGTTTTGGAGCGTGATTTATCAATATTTTTTGCCACCTCATCAGAGTCAGCCATTTGCGGAATTGCTTTCGGGGAAACAAAACTCAGACAATCCAATACATCAAAGCCAACATCCATCAAGGAGTTGATATAATCTATTTTTTTATCAGTAGGGATAAATTCTCCCCATCCCTGCATTGCATCTCTAGGACATTCGGTAAGAAACATTTTTACTTTTTGATTTTCTCAAATATAATAAAACTAAACTACTTAGTATACTGTACACACAAAGCTAACACTATTTTGATTTTCAAAGTTTTATATCTGATTAATAATTTCAATAACTGATATTAAATCGCAAATAACATATTCTCAGCATCAAATTTGCTAACTTTGTTAAAATTTATGATATCTGATGAGTACAATAGAATTCAACCCATTGTGGAAAGAAAAATTACTGAACCGTTTTCTTAGCTATGTAAAAATATATTCAACCAGCGATGCAGAGAGCGAAACAACACCTTCTACTCCTCGCCAGTGGGATATTGCCAATTATATTACTGAAGAGCTGAAAACCATCGGCCTGGAAAATGTTTCAATTGATGAGCATGGTTATATTATGGGATATGTTCCTTCTAACCTTGAAAATGATGACAGACCTACGATCGGATTTATTTCACACTATGATACTTCACCAGACTTCAGCGGAGAAAATGTAAAACCTCAGGTTTGGGAAAATTATGACGGCAATGATCTTCTTTTGAACCAGGCTACAGGATTCACATTATCCCCTTCAAGATTTGAAAGTTTAAAAAAATATATTGGCCAAACGTTAATTACTACTGACGGAACAACTCTTCTGGGTGCCGATGATAAAGCGGGTTGTGCAGAGATTGTAACAGCTGCAGAATATCTTATCGCCCATCCTGAAATCAAACACGGAAGAATTGCTATAGGATTTACTCCGGATGAAGAGATCGGAAGAGGAGCACATAAATTTGATGTAGCTAAATTTGGAGCAGAATGGGCTTATACTATGGACGGTGGGGAAGTTGGAGAACTGGAATATGAAAACTTCAACGCTGCCGGAGCTGTAGTAAAAATTCATGGATTGAGTGTACACCCAGGTTATGCTTACGGAAAAATGATCAATGCAGCGCTTTTAGCAGCTGAGTTTGCTCAAATGCTTCCGGCTAATGAAACTCCGGCAACGACAAAAGGTTTTGACGGGTTTTATCATTTAATGGAGATTACAGCTGATATCTCTGAAGCTAAACTTCAATACATTATCCGTGATCATGATGCAGATAAATTTGAAGCCAGAAAGAAATTCTTAGAAGGAAAAATCGCTGAATTCAATCAAAAGCATGGTGAAGGAACTGCTGAAGTTGAAATCAAAGAACAATACAGAAACATGAAGCAGCAGTTTGAAGGTAAAATGCATATTGTAGATCTTGCAGCAAAAGCAATGACTGAAGCAGGTATTGAGCCTAAGATCAAAGCAATCAGAGGAGGAACTGATGGTGCTCAGCTTTCTTATATGGGACTTCCATGCCCTAATATTTTCGCAGGAGGAATCAACTTCCACGGGCCATACGAATATGTAGCTCTGGAAAGCATGGAAAAAGCAACTGAAGTAATTATTAATATTGTAAAAGCTTAATAAATCATGAAAAAGGTCTTAGCATCAGCATTCATTTTCACTTTTATTTTCGGCAGTGCCCAGATTTCTGAATTTCAAAGGGCAGATTCACGCTATGAAAGAAAGAAAACGGCTCTGTATAATAAATATCCTAAGCCTAATGATTTAAGAACGAAGAAAGAATGGCTTTTGACGGAAGATAAAATAGCTGCGTACAAAGATGCTTTGGATAAGGCTTCTCTTGAAGATCAGAAAATGATCGCTGCAGATCCTCCCACAAAAGCAAAAATCACCAAAGAAGCTGAATACGATAAAGGCAAAGCAGCCTTTCAAAAATTATTATATGAAGCTGTGGATCTTGATTTTTTAAATTTTTCTTCGGAAACCTACAAAGCAACAATAACTTTTGTAGTTGATTCAAAGGGAAATGTTCTGGACCCTAATGTAAAAGGAAATAATGAAGATGTAAATGCATTTATTGAAGCTGCTTTTTACAGGATTAAAGATAAAGGCAAATGGAAACCTGCAGAAGACAAAGGAAAACCGGTCTCTTCCAATGTTTCTGTTCCTTTAACATTAACTTTTAAAAAATAATACATAGAACCCGCTACGATGGTAGTGGGTTTTTCTTTTTTATATTTAAAAACATTACTAAAATTCATTATGTTATTGACACTAATTTAACACTATCCTTTTGTAAACCTTAAAAAATTCACCTAATTTAGAGAAAACTTAAAATCACTGTATATGAAAATGAAATCTAGCCACTTCAAAATCAACAGAAAATTTTACTTTTCTCTTCTTTTATCTTTTTTCTGTTTCTTTCTTTTAACGTCTTGTTCTCAGGATGATCTCGCGGATGCACCTGTTGAAAAACCTGCAGAGTCTGTTCAGATGAAGACTTTGGGAAATCTGACCTTACAGAAGAATGTTATTATTCTGAATGATGAATCGGTAAATGCAATTTCCACTCATAATGACGGAGAAATTACATTTAGCCGAACAACTCCGCAAACAGACAGTATTTCGGTAGGAACTGTTATTGTAGGAACTAAGATAGAAGGTGATCAGGTGAATACCATTCTTTCAAAAGTAAGTTCTGTTTCTACATTGAATAACCAGTTTAAAGTACAGACTTCCAGTGCAAAACTTGAAGAATTTATCTATAGCGGAACATTGAGCGGGGTTTATGACCCATCAGGTAAAGCACCTGTTAATATTGACGGAAGAATGGTAAACTATGTTCCTGTAGAAGGTATGATTTCTGAGCAAATCAATCAAAAAATACTTTCTATTGAAGCAAAAAACATTCAAAACCAGAAAATAATTGCTTTCAACCGTTTTGATTTTAATAAAACCTTTTCATTCCCTCTATCTTCAGCGGGTACATCCAGTGTAAATGTAAACGGTGGATTTACTCCAAAAATTGATTACAATATTACTTTCTCATGGGGGCATTTGTCCAATTTTTATGTTAACCTCATCATGGATGATATTAAACTTCAGAGCACAGCAAGTATTGTAGGAAGTCTTGGCTATACGGCAAGTACTACAGACTACCTGAATATTCCTATTGTTCCTATCGTTTTAGGACCTACCGGACTGATCTTAAGCCCTACTCTTTCTGCCGGACCATTTCTGGGAGTACAGGCAACAGGAAAAGTACAGGGACAACTTTTGGATCTTGAAGGAAATGCTAACTTTTTGGTAAGCAAAACTCCAGCGATTAACATAAATCTTCAAAAGAAATCAGATCCCGCCATCACAGGAGCAGAAGGAAACTTATCTGCTGAAGCAGGTTTAGAAGCTAAGGGAGCAGTAGGGCTGATGTTTATTTCTATTCCTATTGCCAATTCCGGATTAAGAGGAAGAGCTTCTGCTCTTTCATCTTTAGGGTTAACATTCATACCTGAAAGAAAAGGTGTGATCTCTGTAAAAGGCAAAATTCAGGCTGATATGTTCTATGGTTTTGGAATAGCTCCTCTCAGATATGAAGGAACGATTCCTCTTTTCAAAAAAGAATATATGCTGTATCAAAAGGATTTCAGTTTCTAAGACAAAACGTTTAACTATCATAAGAAAGCCGCTCTTGTAGTGGCTTTCTTCGTATAATGCATCTGCATGCAATTCATTTACAATCCATTAAGACAATTTTATTATATTTACAAGGATGTACAATTTTAAACAATAACATTTAACACCAAATTAATCATGAAAACAATGAAAAAACTTTTGAGAAAGGACTTATCTGTAATTCTGGGCAGCGGAATAGACGGCTGCCATATGGGAGGCAACTCTTACAATTGTCAGGACGACTGCCAATGTGCCTGGGGATATGCATGTGAAATGTATGAAGACGGAAATCCGGGACAATGCATCGCTGTAGGAGGAGGTGGAAACCCTGGCGGAGGCGGTGGTGGATGCAACCCTCCATCTATTTGTGAAGAACAACCGTATTAGTAATAGCAAACCGGGAGTAGTGATACTTCCGGTTTTTTATTTTTCATCCTAAAACAGAGTCTTGTCAAAGTATCTTTGCCGTTCATCAAATAAAATTTCACTCCCCACTTCATAGTTGTTGTTTTGCATCAGATTTTTAACACAATTAATTATGAAGCAGCAATTTTTCGCTCTAAGTACATTGTTATTATGTATTTTTTGCGGTATAGAAACGAAAGCACAACAAGCTCCGGCTTTTCACATTGGGGTCAAGGGAGGGGCAAACTTTACAAAAACCTCAACGGAATCTTCTTTGGAAGGGAAATATGGACTCGGCTATCAGGCAGGAGTAATGACAAGAGTAGATCTCGGAAAGTTATATGTACAGGGAGAAGCTCTGTTCAACAAAAGAAAGACATCATACACATCTCAAGACGGGAACTCTTCAAAACTTTCCTGGAACGCTATTGATATTCCTGTAGTAGTAGGATATAAACTGATTAAAGCAGATGATTTTAATGTAAGAGTATTTGCCGGAGGTGTTTACAGCTACGCCTTTAACAATAAAGTATCTACTTCTCAGGCTTTTCAGGAGGGATTTAAAAATTTTGACAAATCCAATATTGGCATTACGGGAGGTGTTGGAGTAGATTATAAGAACTTCACGGTAGATCTTAGGTATGAAACCGGTCTTTCAAGCATCAGTAAAGACTTTAAGTCCAAACCCCACAGTTTTTCCCTCGGAATAGGTTATTTCCTGTTCTAAAAAACTTAAATTATCTTTACCTGTTAGAAACTGTTTCCCTGCAGTTTCTAATTTTTTTATCAACCTATTTCCATTTCCATGACAAAATCTTTTGTTTTAAAAGAATATATATTCACTTTTATTTTCTGGCTTGTTCTCGCTATTGTATTGTGGTTTAATTTCCAAAGTACAACAGAAAAATATCTTGCAATGACTCAGGCTGCGATTATTGCAGTCTTCTCATTTATATTGACTCATTTTTTAACCAATAGATTTTTACCGAAAGCACTTCTGGAAAAGAAAATGAAATTGTTTCTGGTACAGGCGGTACTTGTTATTTTCCTGCTCAGTCTGGTATTCTCTTTTGTCTTCACTTATCTTGAAGTTGCACCCAAAGATCAGCTTCCAAAGAATTTTTCAGACCAACTTCCTTTTTTGTGGAAAGGCTTTTACATGTCTTTACCAGCTTCTTTTCTGATCAATGGAGCAGCATGCGGTATAAAATTTTATAAAGAACACGGAAGAATAGAACGTGATCATATTCTTCTCCAGCAAGCGCATCTGGAAAACCAGCTTAAACTTTTACAGGATCAGATCAACCCTCATGTTGTATTCAATATTCTGAATCATATTCACATTCTGATGAAAACGGATACACAGCTTGCGGACTTTTTACTGATGAAGTTTTCGGATATTCTCCGGTATCAGCTGTATCATTGCAATCAGCCACTGGTACCTTTGGATAAAGATATTGAATACCTTCAGAATCTTGTTGAGGTAGAAAAATTGAGATGGGGAAATGAACTGGATGTAAAAGCTTCATGGGAAATTGATAACAGGAAAGCTTTTATTGCTCCGTTACTGCTGGTTCCTTTTATAGAAAATGCCTTTAAGTATGTCTGCAGGCTTCCCGGACATAAAGGGTATATAAAAATCTCCTGTAAAGAAAAAAGCAATAACCTCTATTTTTATGTTGAAAATTCCTATTCTGATATGGCAACCTATAAAAAGAAAGACGGAGCGGGCGGAATTGGCCTTCAAAATGTAAAAAAACGTTTAAAACTGCAATATCCTGACTCTCACGATCTAAAAATTGAATCAGATCATCATACCTTCAAAATAACTTTAATTTTAACTTTATCTGACTATCATGAGCTCTAATATTCCTAAAATGAAATGCCTGATTATAGATGATGAACCTCTGGCCAGATTTCATCTTAAAGAACTGGCCGGTCAAATTGACTTTTTATCTGTTGAAGGTACATGCGCTACAGCACTGGAAGCAGATGCCAAAGTAAAAGAGAGCGAAATAGATCTACTTTTCCTTGATATCAATATGCCTTATCTTACCGGTCTGGAGTTTCTGGAACAGCTGGAAAATCCTCCTTTGTGTATTCTTACCACGGCTTATTCTGAATATGCTCTGGAGGGATTTCGTTTGCAGGTTGTAGATTATCTTTTAAAACCCATTGCTTTTAACCGTTTTTATCAGGCAGTGAATAAGGCACAGCAACAGTTTATCATCAGTGAAAAATTGAAAAAGAATACTTCTCTGGATGATCCTTTTTTGTATGTGAGGCAGTCTGACTCATTTATTAAGGTTTCCTGGGTAGATATTTTGTACATTGAAAGTATGCAGAATTACACCAAGCTTCATTTTAAGGATAAATCTCTGATTATTCATCAGACGATGAAAGCCATTGAGGAATCTCTTCCTTCAGATCATTTTTTCAGGATTCACAAATCTTACCTCATCAATATTACCCATATTGATATGATCTCGGGAGGACGGCTTTTCATTAATAAAATTGAGCTTCCGATTTCCCGTACCCGAAAAGAAGAATTGCTTAATCAGGTGGTGTATAAAAAATTAATAAGTAAGTAGCTGGAAGAAATAAGCCGGAAGCTGGGAGTTATAAAGTACAATGAATAATTAACTCATTGTATTCAATATTGTATGTTCTCAGCCTCCAGTTTATTTTTTCTTATGGCAGATTCCAGCGTAGCGATACTGCAGCGTAGAATGTACTTGCAAATCTTGGATCCGCTACTTTTTTGTCTCTGAAAATATTTTTGATCTTACGGTCATTTTCGTTGAAACTTCTCAGTATTGCCGTTCCACCTGTGAGACGCAACGTAAGTCTGTCATTGATTTTCAATTCTGGTCTGAGGCCCGCAGTGATCTGCTGGTAGCCCAACAGCATAGATTTTCCGCCTACATTTCTCTCTACCGTCATCCCGTTGAGATCTACAACAGCTTTTAAAGCAAATTTATCTGAAAACAGATAACCGGCTTCCATCCCTTGCGGGAAATTGATGTTGAACTTAATTTTTCCATTGGTCTTCCAGTCAAAATAAATCCATGGTAAAATCATAGGAACTCCAAAGGCAGTGGTAAGAACAGGCCCTCCACCCAATGAAAGATTAGGATTAAAATGTCTGATAAATAAAAGTCCTCCCTGTCCCAGCACATCATCAAAACTGACTCTTTCAAGGTCTGTATACACTCCCACCGATGCTGTCATCATCATACTCCACTTTTTACCTAAAGGTCTTAAATGCTGTATCCCGACCTGCGCATTCAGCATCTGATCCGGAAATAACTGGGTTTCGTAATTTTTGTGTGCCATCTTTGCGTAAGATCCGCTCAACAGCATAGACCACGACCTTACTTTCCCGTCGGTATCTTTTTTTACAGATAACGGAATACTGAGGTTAAGATCTATTCTTTTAAAATCACTTTTGGAATTCGTCTTTGTACTGTCTTCAGGGCGGATATAGTTTGAGCCCGGAATATATTCTGTTTTCAGTTCTGCAGAGATTCCGGATTGTGCACTTACCCAATAACCTAATGGCAATAAACAGCATAAAACCGTCGAAAGGGTTCTTTTCATATTTTAAATTTTATGCAAAGAGAGCCCTTTGGTTATTTTTTACAAAAATTACTTGATTAAGTGTCTGGATTGTATGACAACAGGATCAAATAAGAGGATGAGTTTCCGGATTAGAACTGGTATTTAAATTTTCTCTTTTTTGAGCTTTAAAAATGTGATATCCGAACCACACAGCAATCAATGCCATAGCAGAGCGTGTTACCACCATTGGAATTATAGAATCTGCTTCTAAAAACCCAAGTAATGCTGACATTAAAAACGTAACCATCAGCTGCATGAATCCAAGCAAAGCCGCCGCTGTTCCTCTTCCTTCTTTAAACGGAGACAACGCATGGGCAGATGTAATAGGAAACAAAATACCGATAGCCAGTAATGAAAGATAAAGCATCGCAATTTCCAGGGCTACAGAAACATTTTCAGCGGCAATCAGAATATGAAGAGAACATACAACCAGTAATACAATGGTAGCCGTAAATAAAAGCGATGAATTGCTTATCCTTTTGATCAGTTTAGGCGTAATATAAGCTGCTGTTATCAATGCCAGGGAATTAAAAGCAAATATAAAACTGAACACGCTGCTTGAGAAACCATGGATTTCCATAAATAAAAACGGCGCATTCGAGATGTAGATAATAAGGGAAGCAAACGCAATACTTCCCACCATCGTACTGTTGATAAAATCTTTATTGGAAATGATCATTTTCAGCTGGTCTTTTAATCCTTTTTCATTCATCAGATCCTCATCGGGAAGGTTGATTCTGCTATTCGTTTCCGGTACATATCTGTATACCATGAAAAGCGTTATCAGTCCCATAATGCATAAAAATCCAAAAGAACTGTTCCAGCCCCAGAATTTAAGGAAAACACTTCCCAGTAACGGAGCTACAATGGGAGCGATACCACTGATCTGAGACTGCTGGGAAAAGATGGTTACCGATTTCTGTTTATCATAAAGATCAATAATAATTGCCCTTCCGATAACAATTCCGGCACTTCCTCCGAACGCCTGCAGAAAACGCATTGCCCATAACACATAAATATCTGAGGTAAAATAGATAGCCGTTGCTCCTATAATAAAAAGTAAAAGCCCGCAATACAGCATGGGTTTCCTTCCTTTTTTATCGGATAAAGGTCCCCATAACAATTGCCCGAAAGCAAACCCGGCAAAGAACACCGAAATGGATATCTGAATATGTCCGATATCGGTATTAAAAATTTGGGCCATACTTGGGAAAGCGGGAAGATAAAGATCTATACTTAGCGACTCCAATGTGTTGAGCAGTGCTAAAATAAACACCACAATATTCAAATTCTTCTTCATAAAATACATAAGCCTTCACAGGCGGTTTTTCAGCTGCAAAGTTGATGTAAAAAGCATCATATTTCAATAAAAGAACTGAAGGAAGTATAGGACAAACTGAAGATTCAAATACAATAATAAATCAAAATTACTAATTTAAGCACATCATTACAGTAAATATTGAAGATTACCGTTTTTCATTATTCTTAAAGTTGTCAGGATTTTGGTTCGTATGTTTCTTAAAAAACCTTGAAAAATATGAAGCATCGTTAAAACCAAGTTTAAAAGCAATTTCCTTTACTGTGAGAGCTCCAAAGCTGAGTTCTCTTTTAGCTTCCAGGATAAGACGCTGGGAAATCATTTTTTTTACCGTTGTTCCTCTCAAAAGGCGCACAATATCATTAAGATGATGCGTACTTATCTTCAACTGATCAGCGTAGAAACCTGTTTCTTTATGTCCTATATAATGCCTCTCAATAAGTCCCACCAGTTCCTGAATGCGCTGACGGTCATTCAATAAAGGTTCCTGAGGGTTGATTTGCTCTCCGATGATGATACAAAATGCTTTCAGGTATGCCTTTAAGAGTTCAGTTCTTGATAATGTTTTATATTCCTGCTCAATCAGTGATATAATTGTACTGCAGGTTTTTTCGTTTTTCGGATTTAAAAAAAAGGGAAGTTCTCCTCCTGTGAGTACAGATTCTATATCACAGGCTTCGTTGAAAATCTCTCTGCTTATGGCCATTGCATACCCTTCCTCTCCTTCCAGTTTCATATTGAATGCCTGTCCCGGTGCAATGATACAGATCTGATTGTTTTCAAGTTTATAGCTTTCAAAGTCCAGTTCTAACCGGCTGTTTTCATACACCTCCCTGAACCAGATAATTTCAAAAAAATTATGCCGGTGAACATCGTGAAAATTCTCCGGGCCTGCCGCGCTCAGAGTACTCATCTGAAATTCTTCAGAAGTCAGATGGTGAACCGGGATTTCTTTTTCTGGTGTAATCATTACTGTATGATAAAGTAATTAACGATAAACAAAAACCACAGCAAAAAAAGTGCTGCGGTTTTCTTACAATATTTAAAATTAAATATAATTTTCGGTTTTATTGGTTTAAAAAAGCGTCCCAACCCTGAGCAGTAAGTGCTACCAGCTGGTTTGATCCTCTCGCTACCATAAAGTTTCCTTCTTCTTTGTCTACAGCATGTCCTATAATGGTAAAATCCGGGTGGTTTTTAATTTTATCAAAATCATCCGGTGAAATCGTGAACAGAAGTTCATAATCTTCACCACCACTTAAAGCAGTCATTACCGGATTCAGATTCATTTCATCTGCAGTAGAAATCGTAAGATTATCCAATGGTACTTTTTCTTCATACAACCTGAACCCTACTTTCGACTGATCTGAAAGGTGAAGAATTTCGGAAGCCAGACCATCTGAAATATCGATCATAGAAGTTGGCTTTATATCCAGTTCTTCCAGAATCGTTTTAACGTCTGTTCTTGCTTCAGGCTTCAGCTGTCTTTCCAGGATATAGTCGTATCCTTCCATTTCCGGCTGCATGTTCGGATCTGCAAGATACACAGCATGTTCTCTTTCCAGAATCTGTAAACCCATGTAGGCGCCGCCTAAATCTCCTGTTACCACAAGAAGATCATTAGGTTTTGCTCCGCTTCTTTTTACGATATTTTCTTCATTTTCAATCCCTACAGCAGTAATGCTCATTACCAGCCCTGAATTGGAACTTGTAGTATCTCCTCCAATCAGATCAACTTTGTATCTTCCACAAGCAGCTTGAATTCCGGAATAGATTTCTTCTAAAGCTTCCACCGGAAAACGGTTAGAAACGGCAAGAGAAACCAGTATCTGTGTAGGAGTTGCATTCATTGCTGCAATATCACTAAGGTTTACCACGACAGCTTTATATCCTAAGTGCTTCAACGGCACATACCCCAGATTGAAGTGCACTCCTTCCGCCAGTACATCTGTTGTAAGAACTACTTTTTTGTTATCAGGATTGATTACTGCCGCATCATCTCCCACTCCAAGCTCCGAAGACTCATTGGATAGCGGAAAATGTTCTGTCAAATGCTTAATAAGACCGAATTCTCCTAATTTTGAAATGGGCGTCAGCTCCTGTGATTTATCTTCAAACATGATTGTTTTGTATTAATGTCTAATGTAAAATGTATTAATGACTTTGAAAATCATCATCACCTTGAATTTTAAACTTTGAATTATTGAGTAAGTTCTGCCGGGTCTATGTTGTGTGGGTGGAAAGGAAATTTTTTAAAGTCTTCTTTTGACAATACAACAGTTTCCGGGCTTTTATACTTATTCATTGCTTCCACTACATCATCCGGCGGAGTGGTCATTTTTCTAAGCATCATATCAATCCATACTCCTGTAGCCTCTGCAGTAGCACAGTGCATTCCATCCGGTGTATAGAATTTATGTACGAAACGGTAGATAGAAGAATCTTCTGCACATCCGTCTATTTCTACACTTACAATGACGATCTGATCTGCGTAGATTTCTTTGAAGAAAGAATATCTTTCATGCAGGATCACAGGACCAATTCCCCATCTGCTTAGCTGGGTTACTCCCATTTTCTCTTTAGTCATAAAAGCCATTCTGGCTTGCGCACAATATTGTACATATGATGAGTTGGCTAAGTGCTTATTAGCATCAAGATCGCTCCATCGCACTTCAAATTTATGGTAGAAAATCATTTGAAAATCGTTTTTGGGTATTATAAAATAATAATCTTCAAAAATACTCAAATAAGATGGTTTATAAAAATTGTACTTTTGAAAAAATAATCTTCCGCATAGGATTACATATACATGAAACAGATCATTATTATCGGAGGCGGTGCTGCAGGCTTTTTCTGTGCATCCAATCTTGACGAAAAGAAATATACAATTACGATTTTAGAACAGAACTCGGATGTCCTTCAGAAAGTTAAAATTTCCGGAGGCGGACGTTGTAATGTGACTCACGCATGCTTTGACCCCAGAGAACTTGTTCAGTTTTATCCTCGTGGAAACAAGGAACTATTAAGTGTTTTCAGCAAATTTCAGCCCGGAGATACAATGGAATGGTTTGATCAACGTAATGTTCCGTTGAAAATTGAAAATGACAACAGAACTTTTCCTGAAAGCAATTCTTCTCAGACTATCATTAATACTTTTCTGAATGAAGCCCAAAAGAAAAATGTCTCTGTAAAAACAAAATGTACGGTAAAAGAAATTGAAAAGCAGGATGAAAAATATATTGTAAAAACCAATTCAGGGGATTTTGAGGCAGATTATATTGTTTATACTACCGGAAGCTCTCCAAAATCTTTAAAAATAGTTGAAAATCTGGGTCATAAGATTGTAGACCTTGTTCCTTCCCTTTTTACTTTTAATATTAAAGACGAATTGCTGAAAGATATTCCGGGAACAAGTTTTGAAAATGCAGGAATTTCAATCCCGAAGCTGAAAACCGAGGAAAGTGGGCCGCTGCTTATTACCCACTGGGGACTTTCCGGGCCTGCTGTTTTGAAAATTTCTGCATGGGAGGCTATAAGTCTGGCAAAACTCAAATATAACTTTGAAATTGAAGTAAATTTTATTTCGGTTGAAACGGATGAAGCAGAAGAAATTTTTAATAATTTTAAACAAAGCAATCCTAAAAAAACCATCGGACAGTCTAAGATCTTTGATATTACCAACAGATTCTGGCAGAAGATCTTAGATATTTCAAAAGTTGACCTCAACAAACAGGTGGCTAATATTTCCGGAAAGGAAATGCAGAAAATCCTTGAAAATCTTTGCAGGAAGAAATTTCAGGTGACCGGAAAATCAACTTTTAAAGATGAGTTTGTAACGGCCGGAGGTGTTGATTTAAAGGAAATTAACTTTAAAAACATGTCTTCAAAACTACTTCCAAATTTCTATATTGCCGGAGAAGTCTTAAATATAGATGCCGTAACGGGCGGTTTCAATTTTCAGGCATGCTGGAGTGAAGGATGGCTTATTGCACAGGATCTCAACACCTTATAAAAAAGTATTATTTTTACTAAAAACTATAAACATGAAAAAAAATCTCGGTTTCTTTCTTTTATTCTGGTTCTTTTTAGGATACAGCCAGGAAAAAACGATTGTCTCTGACTGGACTTCACTTACACAGGCTGTCAATATAGAAAATAAACCTAACTGGAACTTCCGTATAACAGCAAAAATCAGAAAAGATAATGAGGATAATGGTTCCAATTGCGGGTTATGGTGCAGAATAGATAATAAAGATGAGTCTACTAGTTTCTTTGAAAATCAATATTATGGAATCCAAGTAACCCATGAATGGAAAACCTACGAAATAAAAGGAACCGTCAATCCATCTGCGAAGACCATGAATATCGGAGCTTTTGCACAAAGCAACGGGGATTTTTATTTTGACGATTTTAAGTTGGAAGTCAATGATGGAAAGTCAAAAAAATGGACTGAAATTCCGCTGGAAAACTCAGGTTTTGAAAAAGAGATTGCATCTTCAAATGGTTGGTTTGAAGGAATCCGTTCTCAGAAAATAAAGCACGTAAAACATTTTACAATTGAAGCTTCAGATTACAAACCATTCAGTGGTAGCAAATCTTTGTTGATCAGAGGCCGTGGTATTATCGGAGCAATGCCGGAGGGAAAATTTATGGATGTTAATGGTATCAGATTATACTATGAAGTCTATGGAGAAGGTGAGCCGGTTCTTATGCTTCATGGCAATGGCCAATCCATCAGTGCCTTTATGAACCAAAAAGATACATTTGCTAAAAAATATAAAGTGATCATTATAGATTGCCGTGAGCGGGGAAGATCTACTTATGACAAAACGAAAGAACTTACTTTTGATATTCAGACAGAGGATATTAAGCAGTTTTTAGAAAAGCTGAACATCAAAAAAACAAAAATTCTTGGCTGGAGTGACGGAGGAATTCTCGCACTGTCTATGGCCATGAAATATCCGGAGATGGTAGACAAAATAGCATGCTCAGGAGCCAATATTTTTCCGGAAGGAGTTAAAGATAATGATTTAAAATCCATGAAAGAAATGCTCGTGGGCCTTACTAAAGAGAATAAAGACCATAAAAATGATATCTTTATTGATCTTCTCAATCTGGATTTGAAGTATCCTCAATGGAAGTATGAAGATCTGAATAAAATTCAGTGCCCATCATTGATCATTGCTGGTGATAGTGATCTTATAAAAACGGAACATACGGTAAAAATCGCAGAATCTATCTCAAAAGGACAATTAGCTATTATCCCCAATGCAAATCATTATGTTCCCGAAGAAAAACCAGAGCTGTTCAATGAATTGGTCATAGAGTTTTTTGAAAATAAATAACCAGAATACAAATTAAAGCATGAAAAAAATATCAGCATTCATTTTATGTCTTGGGTTTGGGCTCGTCTTTGCTCAGACACAGGAGGCCAAAACACAACCTGCAGAAAATCATTCCAGAGATAAGTATATGCCTGAACAAAGTAAACAGGCAGAATATCCCGGCGGGCTTTCAGTATTTATGCGGGAGGTAACTCAAAAAATTGATTCTAACCGAATAAAAGGGCCAAAAGGTAAATCCCATTCCAATGCAAAGTTCTCCGTTAATGCTAAAGGTGATATAGAAACGATTCAGATAACCGGAGACAATGAATCCCTTAATAATGAAGTGGAAAGAGTGATGAAATCTATGACCGCAAAATGGAAACCAGGAGAATATAAAGGAAACCCTGTACTTATTTGGTTTAATCTTCCTTTCATTGTCAATTTTGAATAATCAGGATGCTCTCGGCTAAAAGAAATATTTCTTCTTTCTTTAGAATCCTTCTTATCATAGGATTTGTATATTTCTTTTGGCTGATGTTAAAAATTACCTTAGAGTATATTCCATTGAATCCTGAGGTCAGTTTTCTGATGATTAAGCAGACGGAAGTTGTAGAAAGATCTGAATATCTTATATTTTTCTATACTCACGTATATACAAGTATTTTTGTCCTTCTTTCAGGATTTCTGGCTATTCTCAGACGGAATTTCGGACTGAAAAATTTCCATCGGAATATGGGAAAAGTGTATATTTTTCTCATTCTGATCTCTGCTGCACCTTCAGGAATTTATATGGGAATCTTTGCCAACGGAGGCCTTCTATCGAAGATTTCTTTTGTCATTTTAGGCTTTTTATGGTGGTTTTCAACGTTTAAAGCATATCAGCTGGCAAGACAGAAAAAATTTAAAGAACACAAACAATGGATGTGGCGCAGTTTCGCTTTTACATTATCTGCTATTACCCTGAGAATGTGGAAAGTTATTATTGTATATTTATTTCATCCCAATCCTATGGATGTGTATCAGATCATTGCATGGCTGGGCTGGATTCCCAATATCCTTATTATTGAATATTTAATCACAAAAAAACATCTATGAAAATTGTAAATTACACATTGATTTCCTTACTGGCCGTTTCTTTGGCAAGCTGCAAAAAAGAGGGGAAGACCAATGAATCAGGGAAAGATTCTCTCACCGCAAAAAAGGACTCTGTTGTTGTTCCTGAGGTTCACAAAGAATATTACGGAATTTATACCGGTGAGTTTGCCGGAATGGAAAAAGTAGTTGACGAGACAGACGGTTCAGAATATGATGTAGATAACTATAAAAGAATTTCTTTAAAGATCAACAGAATCACTAAGGACAGTGTTTACGGACAAAGTATCGTTAATGGCAATCAGCGTCCGTTCAGAGGAGTTTTCAATGAAGCATCAGCGTCTTTTGTACTGGATGAACCGGGAAATGACAAAACAGATGGAAGGTTTGAAGTAAAACTGAAAGGCGACAGCTTAACCGGAAAGTGGAATGCCTTTGATAAAACAACGGTTAAAGCGCCTTCAAAAACACTTAAACTGACTAAAAAAGAGTTTGTTTACAACCCTAATTTTATGTTGGATAAAGATTCTGATCTGGTAGACTGGTCCAATCCTAAGGAGTTTACAGAAAAGTACAAAGATGAAGATACCGGAAAGACAGAAAGCTATAAAACGTCTAAAAACCGTATAGCCTCAGAGGCAATTTTCAAGCTGAATGCATCCAAACAGAAACTGACTGAAAAAGATCTTAAAAATTTAAGAAAACTGGATCTTGAGATCATCAAAAATTCCGTATTTGCAAGACATGGCTACTCTTTCAAAAAAGAAACCTACAGAAATTTCTTTGAACAAACAGACTGGTACATTCCGGTTTCCAGCAATGTAGACAATGATCTTTCTCCTATGGAAAAGGAAAATGTGGCTTTACTGAACCGCTTTACCAAATATGCAGAGGATAAATATGACAGTTTTGGGAGATAGGTGCTAGGTTGCAGGTGTTAGGGATTAGGGGTTGAGGTTAAGTTTTCAGTTTTTGTCATCCTTACAATAAGATAGAGAATCAGGCAGCCTATGGCATAGCACAGGTTATCTATCCATGAGAAAGAATTACCGATAACAATATACATCAGGCTTCCAGGACGGAAGCCTAATTTTTCCGCAATATTGAAATACTGAGCAAATTCTATCAAAAAGGAAAAAATAAGAATCCCCAGAATCAGCTTTTCATTATTTACTTTTACAAAGCTCTTTACGAAAGTATAAAGAAGCATCACCACAATAACATCTCCCAGATAAGCTCTTACGAAGAAAATATGACTTAGTTTGGTGGCAATCAACACCTCTACAAGAAAAATAAATACGGTTAGAAGAAGATATTTCAGGCTGAATTGTAATTTCATTTCAAAATGGATTAGGCATAAAAAATCGGTGCTCAAAGAACACCGACTTATCTTTAGGAAAACAAATATATTATTTCTTTACTTTAATTGTACATCCGATGGCTACTGTTTTTGTCATTTTTACAGGATCTCCTTTGATCAGAGCATTTACGGCATCCTGAGCATAATATTCGGATACATCATTCGGATTATCATAATTATTGTCGATAGCACCAATATATTTCACGATATTCTTTCCGTTCTCTTTCTTCAGTACAAAAACATGTGGCGTCTTTGTGGCTCCGTACTGCGGATAAATTTTCTGCCCTTCATCTACCAGATACGGGAAAGTAAACCCTTTTTGCTTTGCTCTTTCTATCATCTGCTGATAGCCGTCTTCAGGCTGTACATTAGGATCATTGGGATTAATGGCGATTACCGGATATCCCTGAGCTTTATATTTTTTATCCAGCTCAATAATTCTATCTTCATATTTCTTGGCGTATGGGCAATGATTGCAGGTAAATACAACAATAAATCCTTTTGCACTCTTAAAATCGCTTAAAGAAACCATTTTGCCATCAATATTTTTAAGCTTAAAATCCGCAGCTTCATCTCCTACTTCATAGCCTTTTGCAGAAATATTCTCTTTCTTAGCTTTGCTTTTATCATGATCTGTTGTTGTAAAGCTCAGTAATCCAAGCCCAACAATCAGTGCAGTTACTAAAATTTTCAGGTTTTTCATAATAGATTATTTATTGTAGATTTTCTTTAATTGTTTTTTCAAGATCTTCTTTGCTCATTTCACCGTCATTGAAATGAAGTTTCACCCCGTTTTTATAGAACAGTGTTACAGGAATATTCCCATCCCAGTCTTTTTCAAACTTTGGAATCCAGGTATTCATTCTTTTAATATCATCCAGTAAGAGGACCTCAGCAGTAAGATTTTTATTTTTAATGAATTTTAATACTCTTTCTTTATCTGCCAGCCTGTCCAGTGAAACCAAAATCATTTTAAATTTCTGATTATCTGCATATTTCGTATTCACTTCAATAAAGTGAGGCAGCTCTTTCACACATGGGCCACAGGTTGTAGACCAGAAGTTGACCACAAGCAATTTATCTTTTTCCTGTTGAATTCTCTTCTCCAGATCTTCATATTTTAGTACAGGAACTTCAGTCTGCTGGGCTTTACAAACCATACCAAACAGAAGTATAGTGAATATTTTTATTAAGTCTCTCATATTAAAAATATAAGCTATTACATTTCAACAATATACAAAAATGAAATTTACCTATCTCATAAATCATTGACAAATGAACAACTTATTTTCATCAGAAAACATTTTTTTAATATTTTTACAGACTTAAAATTAAAACCATGAAAAAAACTTATTTGCTTCTGCCAATTTTCTTTTTGGCATCATGCTCAAGCAGCAACGATGATAATGATTCATCCAACAACAATGGAAACAACAATGATAACAATCCGGTTCTGGTAACGAAAATGACGATGGACGGAGATGTTTTGACGTTTTCTTATAACGGTTCAAAAATTAATCAGATCAAAAATCTTACTGAAGGAAGTGTAACTACATTTACCTATTCTGGTGATCTTATCTCACAATCTGTAGTTAATGGTTCAAATACCTCTCTTACAACTAAATATACTTATGACGGAAGTGGAAGATTAACTAAAAAAACAATTAACGGGATTGATTTCGGCGGAGCATGGAATTCAGAGTCTAACTACACTTATCAGGCCAACAACAATGTAAAAATAGTATATACTGCATCTACTTCAGCATCAACAAGAAGTGAAACAAGAAATGCTGTACTGAATGCTGATGGCTCAATGAGCAGTTGGACCGGTACTCTTTCAAGGACTCAGAATAATACTACTGAAACAGCAACTTCTACCTTAAAGACTGTGGTATATGATACAAAAAATGCTCCTTTGAAAAATATTACCGGATACCTGAAAATTGTTGATAATGAAGATGAAAGCGGATCTGCTCATAACACGCTAAGCTACAATCATATCATCAGTTACAATAATGGAACCGGAACTGAATGGACAATATTTAAATCTATTTTTGAATATAATACCAGCGGCTATCCTACAAAAGAAACCCGAAGCTATTATGATAAAACAGGAACCACAGCTACAGGTTCCACAGACATTAATACTTACGAATACAATCATTTATAATACAAGAGAGCCTCTAAGGCTCTTTTTTTTGCAGATATGTTAATTTTTTCACAACTAATAGAATTATATAAATCATTTTTATATATTTGAATTCAATCAAACTAAAAATACCATGAAAAATTCAAACACTCAAAAGAGAAAGCTTGTAAAAAGCGAATTGAAAGAAATTAACGGAGGGGCACTTCCTCCAAGATGCCTTCGCGGGTTCTGTATGCAGCCTGATTCAGGAGAGATGGTACCAGGTCTTGTAGGAAAAGACGGATTCTGCTGCTAATCAAAAAATTTCAAGAAAAATCAAATCAAAACTAAAATTACCATGAAAAAATCAAACATTCAAAAAAGAAAATTAACAAAAAGCGAATTGAAAGAAATTAACGGAGGTAACGGACCTATCGTATGTCCGGAAGGACTTTGTGATAGAGGTGACGGCGAGTTTGTAATCGGACCTGTAGGAAGAGACGGATATTGCTGTTAATATCAAAAAAAGCTTTGTTAGATAATAAAGGATTGAGGCAGCCCCTCAATCTTTTTTTGAATTAATATTTTAAACTAAAAAAAATATAACAATTTGACTCACAATATTTTGAACATAATAAAATAACTTGTAAATTAGCTTTTACCAAATTAAAATTATTATGAAAAATTTAAAAAATCAGAAAAGAAAATTAAACAAAACAGAACTGAAAGAGATCAGCGGTGGAGCTAACAGACCAATCTGCCCAAGAGTCATAAGCTGTACAGATCCGCGTACCGGAGAAGATCGGTATGGAGTTCCTGGTATGCAGGATGGATTCTGCTGCTAGTACAAAATAATAGTAAAAAAAAATGATTGGATTACCCTCCAATCATTTTTTTTATCGAATTAAGCTTCATCAAAGCTTCAATTGGTGTCAGCGTATTGATATCTATTTTCGTCAGCTCCTCACGGATATTTTCCAGAACAGGATCATCCAGCTGGAAGAAGGAGAGCTGCATATTTTCCTCAGTCACTCTTTTGATACTCTCAGAAGTATCTCCGCTTCCCTGAGTTCTGCTCGCTTCCAGGGTTTTAAGAATTTCATTTGCTCTGTTGACTACTTTAGCAGGCATTCCGGCCAGTTTTGCCACATGGATACCGAAACTGTGCTCGCTTCCACCCGGAATAAGTTTTCTCAGGAAAATGATATTTCCTTTATTTTCCTGAATAGAAACGTGAAAATTTTTCACTCTTTCAAAATTGACTGTCATCTCATTCAGTTCATGGTAATGAGTTGCAAACAAAGTCTTCGCCTGCGTTGGATGCTGATGAAGATATTCTGCAATTGCCCACGCAATAGAAACCCCGTCATAAGTGGAAGTTCCACGACCGATTTCATCCAGTAAAATCAGGCTTCGCTCTGAAATATTGTTCAGAATATTGGCTGCCTCGTTCATTTCTACCATGAAAGTAGATTCTCCTGCAGAGATATTATCTGTAGCTCCTACTCTTGTGAAGATCTTATCCAACATTCCTATTTCAGCATGTTTTGCGGGCACAAAACTTCCTATCTGAGCCAAAAGACAAACAATAGCCGTCTGGCGCAGAATTGCCGATTTACCGGCCATATTCGGCCCCGTCACCATAATGATCTGCTGGGAATCTTTATCCAGGAAGATATCATTTGGGATATATTTTTCACCCAGTGGGAGTGCATTCTCAATGATCGGATGTCTGGCTTCTTTTAAATCGATAGCATAGCCGTCATTTAAAACAGGCTTTGTATAACTCTCAGAAACTGCCAGTTCAGATAATCCGGCAGCCACATCAAGCTGAGCAATAATATTGGAATTCCCCTGAATCTGATCAATATAAACCATCGTTTCTGTACATAAGTTTCTGTACAGCGAAGTTTCCAGAACCCCTATTTTTTCTTCGGCACCCAGGATCTGGCTTTCATATTCCTTTAATTCTTCGGTAATATATCTTTCAGCATTCACTAAGGTTTGTTTTCTCAACCAATCATCAGGAACTTTATCTTTATGCGTATTTCGAACCTCAATATAATATCCGAAAACGTTATTAAAATCAATTTTAAGACTTGTAATACCTGTTCTTTCAATTTCTCTCTGGCACATTTCATCCAGAAAACCACGTCCCTTATTCTGTAAATTTCTCAGTCTGTCCAGCTCTTCAGAAACACCTTCTTTAATGATATTTCCTTTGGCAATGCTTACCGGAAGCTCTTCATTAAGATGATTCTGCAGGAACTTAATCAGTTCTTCAAGATCAAACAAGGGTTCCAGCCACGCCAGTACATCCGCATGAGGATGCAATAACGCTTTGATTTTATGGATATTGATTAAACTTTGGCGAAGATATCCCAGTTCCTTAGGTGAAATTTTCTCTGCAGCCAGTTTACCCATTAATCGGTCAAGATCAGAAATCGACTTCAGAAGCTGGCAGATCTCATATTTAAGATGGTCATTTCCATTTAAGAAATCAATCAGGGAAAGCCTTCTCATAATCTCATCCACTGATTTTAAAGGAAGAATGATTCTTCTTCGCAACAATCTTCCCCCCATTGGTGTAGAGGTTTTATCAATGATATCCAACAGTGATTTCCCTTGTGGATTGCTTGGATAAACAATTTCCAGGTTTCTAAGGGTAAAATTATCCATCATCAGATAATCTTCCTGTGGAATGATCTGAAGTTTTGTAATATGAGCCAGCAGGTTATGGTGCGTATCTTCTACCAGATACGCAAAAATAGCTCCTGCTGCAGTAATAGCCAGCGGAAGGTTTTCTACGCCAAATCCTTTTAAAGAATTGGTTTTAAAATGATTCGTTAATTTCTCGTAGGCAAAATTATATTGGAAAGCCCAGTCTTCCAGTTTAAAGGCACTCTTGTTCTTAATCTGCTCCGGAATCTGTACACTTCTCTGGTAAATGATCTCACTGGGATCAAAAGTATTGACAATATGCAGCAGCTTTTCCAGGTTTCCTTCACTTACCAGAAACTCTCCTGTAGAAATATCCACTAAAGCAATTCCATATTTCTCTTTTTCTTTGTGTAAAGAAAGCAGGAAATTATTCTTTTTTGAATTTAAAACCTGATCATTGAAAGTAACTCCTGGCGTAACCAATTCGGTGACTCCTCGTTTTACAATCCCTTTCACCATTTTAGGGTCTTCAAGCTGATCACAGATTGCCACCCTCATTCCCGCTCTTACCAGTTTCGGAAGATAAGAATCTATTGAATGATGCGGAAACCCTGCCAGTTCCACACTTCCTTCCCCATTGTTTCTTTTGGTAAGAACAATGCCCAGGATCTGGGATGTTTTCACAGCATCCTGCCCAAAAGTTTCATAAAAGTCCCCTACCCTGAAAAGTAAAAGCGCATCCGGGTATTTACCCTTGATGGTATTATACTGTGTCATTAATGGGGTTTCCTTCTTCGATTTTGCCATAGTAAAAAATGAGCCCCAAATTTAGAAAAATAAATTCAGGGTAAGAGAATTGTTTAGGGGTTAATCTTCTATACTTTTCTTTATCAGTAATTAATTGTATTTTCACCATCAAATCACATCATTCATGGAATTTCCTGTTTTAGAGACTGAAAGGCTTATTTTACGTCAGCTTACTTTCAATGATACCCAAGACCTGTTCGAGTATTTTTCTCTGGATGAAGTCATGGAATATTATGATCTGGAAACCTTCAAAACAGAAGAAGACGCCCGGCACATTATTCAGCACTTTAACAGTGAATTTGAAAAAGGGAAAGGATTCCGATGGGCGCTTGAACTTAAATCCAGTGGAAAAGTCATCGGAACCTGCGGCTTTCACAACTGGTACAGGGAACATTTCAGAGCTGAAATCGGCTATGAGCTTAATCCAATATTCTGGCAGCAGTCTTATATGAAAGAAGCCATCCTTCCCATTCTGACTTATGGGTTTGAAACCATGAGGCTTCATCGTGTAGATGCTTTCATTGATCCTTCCAATATTTCTTCTGAAAAGCTGCTGTCTTCATTAAACTTCAGCAAAGAAGGAACGTTAAAAGATTATTTTTTTGAAAAAGGAAAATTCGTAGATGCAACCATCTTCGGGCTTATCAATAAATAAATTGATCTTAAATTTAACGCGAAGAGACAAAGAGAATTGGTTCTTCCTATTTTTCGTTCGCTAAGGCATTTCATTTAGCTATTGAATGCTTGTTCCGCTGAGTGAAACGACTTTGCGAACGTTTATCAGCAGATAGCCCTGAGCCTTGCGTTTAATGCGTTAAAATTGACAAAATTTCTTCGCTGAGTGAAACGCCCTTGCGAACCTTTATCAGCAGGTATCCCTAAACCTTGCGCTCATTGCGTTAAAATTGTCAAACGTATAATATTTTATTTGTCTGAAAGGTGTTTTTCCAAAGCATCTGAACTTTTCTTGTAGGCCCATTTCTGCTTGTAATCCACCCATTTGGCTTTAAAAAGTTTACGCATGAGTTTATCCGTGTATCGCATAATGAAAACGTGATACAGCATATTGGCAAATACGTTCGGTTTATTGGGAAGAGCTCTTAATGATAGTGAAAAACCTGGTTCCAGATATCTGTTGAAGTGCCAGAAAGCTCCCGGAATAAAAAGTGCATCGCCGTGTTCCATAAAAATCTCATATCCTTTTGCATATTTCAGTGCCGGAAATTTTTCGTAATCAGGATTTTCATAGTCTACCTCATAAACCGTATGAACTGATAAAGGAACCTTATATAAAAATGGAGACTGTTTCTGATCAAACAAAAGAATTCTTTTCTTTCCTTCAAAATGGATATGCATAAAATCACCTAAATCAACATCATAGTGCATTAAAACATGGGCTTCACTTCCCCCGAAGAATAACGTTGGAAGTCTTTTAAAAAACTTTATTCCAAGATCCGGATAGGTGAAATTTTTCAGCAGCTCGGGAAGTCTGTCTGTAATGATATAGAAAAAGATACGCAGATCTGAGGGTTTACTTTTTATGGTATCAATATAGTCCCTCATTTTCATTTGGGCTACCGGAGCATCAGAGCTTTTGGCTGCATCTGCAGGCTTATTGTCATACAGCGGAACTTCCTGATCTCCCGCTTTTTCCCGGATGTAAGCCAGGTTCCATTTATCAAAAGCATCCCATCGGCTGGCAAAATTCTTAATCAAAAGAGGTTTTTGCTTTTTAAAATAATTCTTCTGAAAATCTTCTTTACTAATATCATTTACAGTATCTACGTTTTCGAGGATCATGTACTTTGTATTTAATGCGAAATAAAAATAGTGTTTTTTTGAAACTTGTAAAAATTTAAAAAGAAGAGAAATAAGCTAAAGAAGAAAATTAGTGCAATTCCACAGTACAAAAAACAACGCCTTCTTACCATTTTACTCAAAGCTTAGGCAATAGATACATTATGATAGAGATAATTCCTCCCAAAACAATAACTGCGCAGCCTTGCGGGCCTTTAGAGCTTCTTCTGCCATATTTATTCACATAATGACCGCTTACCCAGGTTCCGTTTTTTTTAAAGTGTCCTTTTCTATAATATCCCATATTTTAGTTTTAATACAAAATAAGGAGGTCTCTCAAAATAAATATTACGGTTTTCCGTAAATCAGCACTAAATGAAAAAAAATTATATTTGTGGTAACAAGTGAATTTATGAGAGTCTACAATACCAAACATTTCCTTAAAATTCTTTTCAGTTTACACAAAAGTGATACGTTGAAAATTCTTTTTCCAAGTATGCTTCTTATAGGATTGTACTCCTGGGGAATTCAGTATCTGGAAGTAGAATATCTGCACCTTACCTCAAAATCAGGAATCAGTAACGTGGGAATGATTCACTCTCTGCTGGGTTTCGTACTTTCGCTTTTATTGGTTTTCAGGACCAATACGGCCTATGACAGATGGTGGGAAGGCCGAAAGCTTTGGGGAAAATTGGTAAATGATACCAGAAATTTCGCGGTAAAAATAAATACTATTCTTGGTGACAACCGTCAGGATGCCGAGCAGATTGCAAGATATTTAAAATATTTCCCTCACTTTTTAGCCAAACATCTTTCAAAGGAATCTACAAGGCTTGCTTTGGATGGAGATTATTCTGAAATTGAAAATTCTTTAAAAAATCACGGCCCCAGTGAAATGGTTATCCTTCTCACTCATAAATTGAACCAGCTAAAAAAAGAAGGAAAAATCTCAGAGATTGAAATGCTGTATCTAGATACTCAACTTTCAGGATTTCTGGATGTATGCGGAGGCTGTGAAAGAATCAAAAACACTCCGATTCCTTATTCTTATTCTTCTTTCATCAAGAAATTTATTATCCTGTATGTTTTTGCCCTGCCTATTGCTTACGTGATCACCATTGGTCTTTTCATGATTCCGCTTACGGTTTTTGTATACTATGTTTTAATGAGTCTTGAGCTTATTGCAGAAGAAATTGAAGATCCTTTCAACAATGACGAAAATGATATTCCTATGGAAACATTAGCGCAGAATATTGAAAAAAATGTGCATCAGATTATGATCAGAAAATAAAAAATCAAGCTTTTAAAGCTTGATTTCTTTGAGTTCGCCGTCCTGTTTTATCTCTACAAATTTACTCTCTCTGTTGGCAGCAGAATATCCGTAGAAAAACGTGCTGTATATAGGAGTAGAATATAAATAGGCTCCATATCCGTTATAAGCATTTGAAGTCCCGGTCTGTTGCTGGTAACTTGCCGTCGCCGTAAAATTTACGATCGTTTCAAGATAATATTTCCCAGGTTTAAGTTTTTCGAATTTAAATCTGCCGTGATCATCTGTTAAAGCTTCTACTCTGTATTTAAAAGCTTCTTCAGACATATATACCGTTGTTTTTTTATTTTCATATTTCTTTCTCATGTCATAAAATTCCTCAAAATAAGGAGTTACAGGAAAAAGCATGACAACAGTTCCTTTGGGTGCATAATGTTTTTCTCCAAGCAAAGGTTTGATACCCCAATTATTTTTTTGTTTTGTGGAAGCAACGCCTTCAATCGTGGAATTTCCGAATCCCAGCATGTCTCTGGCTAATTTTTTATCGAAAAATGCTTGAGGATAATACGTATTTTGTGCTTCCAGATACATAAATCCCCACATCAACATGAATAATGTGAATAATTTTTTCATAGTATATTTTTGAGTCAAATATAAGTATTTTACTATTTTTGAAATAAAAATAGCTATGAAGTACATGTTTCTATTGTTTTTTTCCACTTCTGTCATGATTACGGCACAGAAACCTTGTGGATATAAAAACGGATTGCAGGAAGGTTCCTGCAAAGAATTCTATGACAACGGACAGGTAAAAAATACAGTAGAATGGGAAAAAGGAAAGCTGGACGGAGATGCTGTTTTTTATTATGATAACGGAAAAGTACAGTCTAAAGGAGAATACAAGAAAGGATTCAAAGTAAAAGAATGGTCTTATTTTGATAAGAATGGAGTACTTACTTCCAAAGAGGCTTTCAGAAACGGAGAAAAGAATATTTATGATAACAGTCTTACAGCTACTTTTTATTCTCCAACCGGAAAAATAACTGAAATTTCGAATTATAAATTCAATAAATTACAGGGTGAAAGCAAAACCTTCCATGAAGATGGAAAATCAGTGAAAGACATCGGCCAGTATGACAACGGCCTTGCTACCGGAAAATGGAAAGTGTTTTATCCATCAGGAAAGTTACAGCGCGAAACTGAGCTTGCCAACGATAAGAGAAACGGCAACAGAGTTCATTACCGTGAAGACGGAAGCATAGAAAAAACAGAAGTCTATAAAGACGGAAAATTAATCTCAACAAAATAATACAATTGGTACAGAAACTAAAACTGGAAGAACTTAACAGAATAGATGTAGAAACATTTAAGAAGGTTGAAAAAATTCCGTTGGTCATCATTTTAGATAATATAAGAAGTATGCATAATGTAGGTGCAGCCTTCAGAACAGCAGATGCTTTTTTAATTGAAAAAATCGTTCTTTGTGGAATTACACCGCAGCCACCCCATCGTGAAATTCATAAAGCGGCATTGGGAGCAACAGAAAGTGTAGACTGGTCTCATGAAGCAGAAACCAATACAGCGATTTCTGATCTGAAAAGCAAAGGATACGAAATCATTGGAATTGAGCAGACTACCGGCAGTCAGCTTATCACTGAATTTACGATTGACAGATCGAAAAAATATGCCTTGATTTTAGGAAATGAAGTAGAAGGAATCAGTGATGAAGTACTTCCTAATATTGATGTGTTTTTAGAAATTCCGCAGCTTGGAACCAAACATTCTCTTAATGTAAGTGTGTGCGCCGGAATTGTGATGTGGGAATTTGCTAAAGCATTAAAATAAAAAAACTGCATATGTCATTAGTAGACAGTGCAGTTTGAAATAAATCTAATAAAAAGTAAAAATGAAAGGCGACAAAGGTACTTTATTTTTCTTTACAAACAAATTTTGATGGCATTTTTTTTGTTTCAGCTTAAAAAAAGTCGGGTTTTCAGAAAAAGTTTCATTTAATTTTTTATAAATTAGCACAATGTTTATCAAGGACTATATCTCAAAAGACTTTCCATGTTTTAGCCTGTCTGACTCCATAGAGTCGGCCAGAAATATGTTGGAAGATTTTGGATATTCTCATGTTTTCATCAAAAAATCCCACCACTTCTACGGAGCTCTTGCAATGGACTTTTTGTATGAAGAAGATGGGGGAGCTTTGAAAGATCTTGAACACCAGATTGAACGGTTCGCTATCCTGGAAGACAGTAATATAATGGACAGTATCCGTCTGTTTTATACCTTCAGCAGCAATGTGATCCCGGTGATTAATAAAAACGAAAAATATCTGGGGTATATTACCTGTGAAGATGTTTTTCAGGACCTTTCCCGTTATCCTTTATTTTCAGAAACAGGAGCTATTCTTACTGTAGAAACTCCTGCCAGAAAATATTCTATGACGGAAATTACCAATATCGTAGAAAGCAACAACTCGAAGTTTTATGGAGGGTTTATAAGCTTTATGTCTGAAGAAGTGGTCCAAATCACAATTAAGATCAGCAATGAAAACCTGGCCTCGATAGACTCTACATTTGACCGGTATGACTACAGAATTGTTGAAAAATATTATTCTGATGAGAAATCCGATCTGTTTAAAGACCGATTTGGTTTTTTACAAAAATTCATAGAAATATAACATGAAGGCAGCCATATATTCTCAGAAAAAAGATCTTGATACTTTTTTATATTTAAGCAAGTTTATCTCTGAACTTGAAGCCAGAGATGTAAAATCTGTTCTGTATGATGAAATGGCTGAAGCGCTTCAGTTCTCAAAAATTTTTGAAACTTTCAACTGTAAGCAGGATCTTCTCGATAAGGAAGTTGATCTGTTTTTTACTTTCGGTGGAGACGGAACCATTGTAAATTCTTTAACGTTCATTGAAGATCTTGAGATTCCTGTCGTAGGAGTGAATACCGGAAGACTTGGTTTTTTGGCTTTTTTCACTAAAGAGGAAGCTTTTAAAGAACTTGATTCCATTTTAAAAGGAAATGTGAAGACGAGCCGCCGTTCGGTCATTGAAGTCGTTTCTCCAAAGCTTGAAGGATCTTTTCCTTATGCCCTGAACGACGTTACCGTTTCAAGAAAAGAGACAACCTCAATGATTACGGTAGATTCTTACATCAATGATGAGTTTCTGAATGTATTCTGGGGTGATGGTGTTATTATTTCCACTCCCACCGGTTCTACCGCCTACTCTTTGAGCTGCGGAGGACCCATCATTTCTCCAAACAACGAAAATTTTGTCATTACTCCCATTGCCCCTCACAATCTGAACGTGAGACCTTTAGTAGTAAATGACAAAGTAGAAATAAAATTCAGGGTAGAAAGCCGTGTTCCTCAATATTCGCTTTCCCTTGACTCCCGACTGATACATATAGAAACCGATAAGGAAATTATCATCAAAAAGGCAGCATTCCAGCTTCTTCTGGTACAGCCCAACAGTTTAAGTTTCTATGAAACGATCCGTCAGAAGCTACTTTGGGGAAGAGATAAAAGAAATTAGTCATTTCTTAAAAATGATTACCTTTACACGAAATTAAAACACCTAATAAATTTATAATAAAAAGTAAAACATGAGCAGAATTTTTCCGGCAGGAGTTGCCACAGGTCAGTTAGTTACTGATATTTTTCAGTATGCTAAAGAAAACAAGTTTGCATTACCTGCAGTAAACGTAATTGGATCAAGCAATGTAAACGCTGTGATGGAAACTGCAGCGAAATTGAACTCTCCTGTAATTATTCAGTTTTCAAATGGTGGAGCTGCTTTTAACGCAGGGAAAGGATTAAGCAATGACGGACAAAAGTCTGCAATCTTAGGAGCAATTGCTGGAGCAAAACATATTCACACTCTTGCAGAAGCTTACGGAGCAACAGTAATACTACACACAGACCACTGTGCAAAGAAATTACTTCCTTGGATCGACGGATTGATGGATGCTAACGAAGAATTCTTCAAGCAGACAGGAAAATCTCTTTACTCTTCTCACATGTTAGACCTTTCTGAAGAGTCTTTAGAAGAAAACCTTGAGATTTCAGCTCAGTATTTCGAAAGAATGGCTAAGCTTCAGATGACTCTTGAAGTAGAAATCGGAGTAACAGGAGGTGAAGAAGACGGTGTTGACAACTCAGACGTTGATAACTCAAAATTATATACTCAGCCTGAAGATATAGCTTACACTTATGAAAAACTAAAAGCTATTTCTGACAACTTTACCATTGCTGCGGCTTTCGGTAACGTACATGGAGTTTACAAGCCAGGAAACGTAGTTCTTACTCCAAAAATCCTTGACAATTCTCAGAAATATGTTCAGGAGAAATTCGGAACGGCTGCTAAACCTGTTAACTTTGTATTCCACGGAGGTTCTGGATCTACTTTAGAAGAAATCAGAGAAGCTATCGACTACGGAGTTATCAAAATGAATATCGATACTGACCTTCAGTTTGCATATACAGAAGGCGTTAGAGATTACATGGTAAACAATATTGATTATTTAAGAACTCAAATCGGAAACCCTGAAGGAGAGGAAAAACCTAACAAAAAATTCTATGACCCAAGAGTTTGGGTAAGAAAAGGTGAAGATACATTCTCTACAAGATTGGTGAAAGCATTTGAAGATTTAAATAACGTAAATACTTTAAAATAAGAACTGTACATTTGTACCAATGTAAAGAGTATTCATGAGGAATACATTTACATTGGTACATTTTACATTTATACATTAATACAAGCAAAAATGGCATTCGACTGGTTTAAAAGAAAAGCAAAAAACATTACCACTTCTACTGATGAAAAAAAGGACGTTCCCAAAGGCCTGTGGCATCAGACTCCATCCGGAAAAGTTGTGGAACATGATGAACTAAAGAGAAATAACTATGTTTCTCCTGAAGACGGATTTCATGTAAGAATAGGAAGTGCGGAATTTTTTGACATCCTTTTTGACGGTGGTAAATTTACCGAACTGGATGCCAATGTTGAAAGTATTGATATCTTAAACTTCAAAGATACAAAGCCTTACAAAGACCGTCTGAAAGAAGTAAAAGCTAAGACCAAGCTTACTGATTCTATCAGAAATGCTGTAGGAACTGTAAAAGGAACTGAAATGGTAGTTTCTTGTATGGATTTTGCTTTCATCGGTGGATCTTTGGGTTCTGTAATGGGAGAAAAGATCAGAAGAGCAGTAGATTACTGTATCCAGCACAAACTTCCGTATATGATTATCTGTCAGTCCGGAGGTGCAAGAATGCAGGAAGCCACTTACTCTTTGATGCAGCTGGCAAAAGTTCAGGCTAAATTGGCTCAGCTTTCTGAGGCAGGACTTTTATACATCGCTTATCTTTGTGACCCTACATTCGGAGGAATCACAGCTTCTTTCGCAATGACTGCTGATATCATCATGGCAGAACCGGGAGCATTGATCGGTTTCGCAGGACCAAGAGTAATCCGTGAAACAATCGGTAGAGATTTACCGGAAGGATTCCAGACATCAGAATTCTTACAGGAAAAAGGATTTGTAGATTTCATCGTAAAAAGAACTGAAATTCAGGATACTGTGGCTAAAACAGTTAATTTATTAGCTGTAAAAGCATAGTATCTGTAACAAAAACAATACAATCTCTCTCTAATTAGGGAGAGATTTTTATTTATGAGGACCTTTAAGATATTTTTCAATACCATCAGAAGTATGAGTTTCAAAAAGATTATACGTCTTTTATCACTTGTCCTTCCCCATCCTCTTTTTGCCCTGTTGAGCTTTCATGCCACCGTAAAGGCATTTACCATTGCTCAGAAAAAATTCCCTGAAACTGCCTCCAACAATGGAATTGGAAATGCTTTCAGACACGCTCTCTGGTGCTGTTTCATTATGATGTACTGCTGCAAGGTATCTTCTCCTAAAAAAGCGCTTGATTTCTGCAAAAGAATAACAGATATGCATGAAGAACTATTCCCGAACGAGCCTTTGGAAACCAAAATGGATCTCCATAATAACAAAATCGGAATGGATTACTTCATGGAACTCTTACCCGGAATTCACCGCCAGTTTTTTGAAAAAAGCTTTTTTGTAGAGTCATTGGTCAAAAAAATGGATGATGCCAAAGTTCTTAAAAATCTGAATGACAATTTTGAGGGACATCTTGTTTATCTGGAAGAGTAATTCTTCTATTTAAACGCTAAGGATCGCAAGGAAAATCTAAAAGCTTGACGCATATTTTTTGCTCGCAAGGGCATTTCATTCAGCAATGTTCTCTAATTTAAATTCTCTTTGCTTAGTGCGAACGCCTTCGCGAACGAAAAAATCAAACTTCATCATTAAAAACCTTTGCGTGCATTGCGTTAAAATGGCTTTAAGGTCTGAAGCTATCATTAATTCTATTTCGCAACAGAATAACAAAAGGCTTTAGTTATTTTTGTGGTTTAAAGTATTTTTGATAAGTTTAAACAATTAAATCAATCAGATGGTTCTCAGCAGAATTTGGTCGGCTTTCATTATCATTGCCATTGCCATTGCCAGTATAAAATACGTTTCGTCAGGTCATTACAAAACCATTTTCAATGATATGGTAGTAGGAAAAGGAGGTGATACGGTGAAGATTGCATCCCAGCCAATGAACAGCCTCTCCCCCGTTGTAAGAGACAGCCTGATGAAAAAGAATGATTTTGCAGACAGCAGAATTCACTATAAAACAGATTCTTTAAAACAAAATGTAAATGTTTATCGTGTTCAGGAAGCAGATGGAGTGATCGGAACATCTGAAACAGCAGTGAAGATCTGTCTTGGCCTTATCGGGATCATGACCTTATTCATGGGATTCATGAGTATTGCAGAAAAGGCAGGGGGAATCAATCTTTTAAGCCGTCTGATTCAACCATTTTTCTCTAAGCTATTTCCTGATATTCCTAAAAACCATCCCGCATTTGGGCATATGCTGATGAATTTCAGTGCCAATCTTCTGGGACTGGATAATGCAGCAACTCCTTTTGGGTTAAAAGCAATGGAAAGCCTCCAGACTTTAAATCCCAATAAAGACACAGCCAGTAATTCACAGATCATGTTCCTGTGTCTCCACGCCGGAGGAATGACTTTGATTCCCGTCTCGATTATTGCTATCAGAGCATCTATGGGATCAAAGACACCTACTGATATTTTTCTGCCATGTATGATTGCTACTTTCGCGGCTACTTTGGCAGCAATGATCATTGTTTCTCTCTATCAGAAGATCAATCTGCTTCGCCCTGTAGTTATTGCTTATGTAGGGGGAATTTCAGCAGTTATTGCTTTATTGGTAGTATACCTTGTACAGCTGAGTAAAGATCAGTTGGATGACTTCAGTAAAGTACTAAGCAATGGTTTAATCCTTTTCATTTTCCTGGCTATTGTGCTTGGAGCCGTTTACAAGAAAATCAATGTTTTTGATTCCTTTATTGAAGGAGCAAAAGAAGGATTCACTACTTGTATTAAGATTATTCCTTACCTGGTTGGGATGCTGATCGCGATTTCATTATTAAGGACTTCAGGAGTTTTTGATGTGATCATTGACGGAATGAAATGGGTTGCGAATGTCGCGAATATGGATCCAAGATTCGTAGACGGGCTTCCGACAGCTTTAATCAAGCCTTTATCCGGTTCCGGAGCCAGAGGAATGATGGTGGATACAATGGCAACGTTCGGAGCCGACAGTTTCCAGGGGAAATTGGCAGCAGTTCTTCAGGGGAGCTCTGATACTACGTTTTACGTAATCGCAGTCTATTTTGGCGCCGTTGCCGTTAAGAATACAAGATACACGGTAATCGCCATGCTTTTGGCTGATTTAGTCGGTGTTATTACTGCAATTGCGTTAGCTTATTTATTTTTTGCTTAATTAAAAAGTTGCTGGTTTCTAGTTTTTTTAACCGTAAAAAAAGATATTAATGAGCTACGAAAAACTTGATATTTATAATATTGCTTTTGAATTGTTTATTGAAACACATAAATTATCGCTCAAACTACCCAACTATGAATTATATGAACTAGGAAGCCAATTGAGACGTTCTGCAGATTCCGTTGTTACGAACATTGCAGAAGGTTATGGAAGAAACAATTACAAAGGTGACTTTATCAGATTTCTTACTTACTCTCAGGCAAGTTGTGACGAAACAGTTTGTCACTTGTCAAAAATCAACCGTCTATATCCGGATTTAAGCTCAGACTTTAAAGAAAAATCAGAACAATACAAACTCTTAGGAGGAAAAATCAATAACTTTATAAAATACGTCCAACTAAGCTGGCGAACCTAATCAAAACCAGCAACCAGCAACAAAACTATCCATTATGATTACAGATAAAGAATTCACCCTAAGACTCATCCGCCAATTAACCCAGGCATTGGAAAAACTGATTCTCGATAAACCTGAAGAAAGTTTAATGCAGAAAGAACTGGATTTTGATACGTTGATGAGAGACATTTTCAAGATGAGTTTCACAGAAGTTTCTTCTAAAACCAAGGAAGAAATAATTGCTATTGTTAATGAAAGACAGGAAAGAGATCACAAAGATTATTATGAAATGCTGGGAAATCTTTTCTATTTCAACAGCAGACATGATCAGAACAAAGATTTTCAGGATAAAGCAAAGACTTTCTATGAGCTGTATCTCCAGACCAGCGGTATTTTTGCGCTTCCAGTTATTAACAGAATAAATGAATTAAAAAAAGCACTTGAATAAAGTGCTTTTGTATTTTAGAATGTAATTTTATAAGTTCCGGTAGAAGAAGTACTGGCTTTCTCTGCCTTTACATATTTCTTTACCCAGGCTACTGATGTGGATGATACACAAGGATCTGAAACACCTCCTAATCTTCTTGCAGACACCACATTACCCGCTTTATCCACAGTATAGGCAATGGTAATTGATCCGCTTGCCGTACAGCTGTGAGACGGCTGTGCTCCACCTCTTCCCATTGTTCCGGGAATATATCCAACCAGCTTTCTGTCGATTCCTACTTTGCTGTCTCCATTTCCATCTCCTCCTAAAGGATCTCCCGCATTCCCTATACCTTCTCCTGTTCCCTGGCTTCCGGCTTTTGTTCCTCTTCCTTTGATCAGGTTTCCAATAGCGGCATTCCCTTTTCCGTCTCCATTTCCTGTTTTTGAATTGGCTGTGGCAGCTCCGGATTTCTTAGTATTTTTAGAAGCACTGGTACTTGTTGCTTCCTTTTTTACAGCTTTTTTTGATTCCTCTTTTTTAGGAACTGTTGCTTTTGAATTATTTCCTGTGATGACCTTCTCCTTTGTCTCTACTTTCTTTGGTTCAGGGGTCGGTTCTGGTTTTACAATGGTTTTTGTTTCCGGAACAGGTGTTTCTGCAGGCTCAGGAGTCACTTCTTCTGTTGCTGCTGCAAGACTTCCCGGCTGTTCGGCAGGTTCCTCAATCCCTTTTCCGTTTCTATTGTCCCCGAAGTTGACCAGCATGGTCGTAACTACTTCAGGATCCTTATCAAGCTCAGGTTTTAATTTATACAAAAAAACAAAAAGCAGAATAGCAGCCCAGATAAGAACAGAAAGCAGAGCGCTCTTTATCCTATCTTTGTTTTCTTCGTTTCTGTTTGCTGTATAGCTTCTCATCTTAAAAAGTAATTCTTTCCGGAAATCCGGATTTGTTATTTATCTTTAACAGTTGCAATCGCAATGTTAAATTTATGTTTTTCAGCAATTTCCATCACAAAAACAACATCCTTATGCAATGTATTTTCGTCAGCTCTGATTGTGAATGATTGATTGGTCTGACCGGCCAATTTATCTACAATCATCTTCTCCAATTCTCCTTTATTGACAGGATTATCATCTACAAAGAATGAACCGTCCGGTTTGATGCTTACCGTCACAGGATTGGGTATATTATCGTCAACAGCTCCGGCTTTCGGCAGATTCACATCAATAGCACTTTGATTGGCTGCAGAAGATGTGATCATAAAGAAAATCAGCATCAACAGGATAACATCTGTCATCGCTGCTAAACTGAATTCCGGGTTTGCTTTATTTCTTCTCTGAATTTTCATCTTAAGAAAGATTTATAAAGGTTTGTTGATAAGGTCTAAAAATTCTCCTGACATATTCTGAGCCTTCAGTACAAATTTATCAATCCTTGTCAAAAGGATATTGTAGCAGAAGTTAGCTGGAATTGCCACAGCCAAACCTACAGCGGTTTGTCCCAAAGCGGTATAAATACCTTCTGAAAGTGTTTTCGGAGAGAAAGATCCTGTAGCATGGGATAAATTAAAGAAAGCAATAATCATCCCGATTACCGTACCCAAAAGCCCCAACATTGGCGCAATACTCGGCACTACAGCCAAAAGGTTCAGGTTTTTCTCCATATTGGCAACCTCTACCTGAGCCTGTGCTTCCATAGCACTTACAATATCAGAAACAGGGCGTCCCAATCTTGAAATTCCTTTTTCTAAAATTCTGCCTTCAGGAGAATTTTGTGTTTTACAATAATCTGTCGCAGCCTCTATTTTTCCTGCTTTGATAAAGTCTTCAATATTATTCATGAAGTTGGAATCCGTTTTTGAAGTCAGCCTTTTGATAAAGAAGAATCTTTCAAAAAACAGATATAGAGAAAAAATCCCCAACAGCAATACCGTGACCATCACTATTTTAGCGAACGCTCCTCCATGGAACATAATTTTCCAGAATGAGAACTCTAAGTTGTCTGCAGCAACTGCAGGTGTAGCGATTTGTGCAAATAAAATCTGAGAAAGTTCCGTTAACAGCATTAAATGTAAATTTTATTAAATTTTCAACGACAAATGTAGTAGAATATTATGAATTGAACTCTTAAAAATTGCTTAAAAACAACTTAAAATTTGTTACAATTCTATCAATAGCAAATTTCTCTCCAAAAATAATTTTGAAAAGAAATACGGTATTAAAAAAGATAGAAACTTTTGTTAGTCCTCGTCTACCTCAATATCATCCTGCCTGAATTCGCATTTTAATCTAAAAGGAATCGGTGTATCTGATCCGGTATAGAAATCATCAATGGTGCCCTTCCAGATGACCTGAAGCTCTCCTTCTTCATTTTTTTCGAAAAGAAGCTCATTGTCATAGATATAGGCCTCTTCGTCATCGAAAAGATCTACTTCTGTGTAGGTTTCCTCATCAGAGTCATTGATTGTGATAGTTTTTCCTTCTATTTCCGCTGATTCGATAGGAAAATCAAAAACTTCAAGTGAAAGCTGCGGAAAGTTGTACTGTAATGAATCATCATCTACGTGATCCAAACTGTCATCCGTAATAACTTCAACCTCTAAAAAATGTTGTTGGTTGCTGTAAACTGCCTTACAATAAGTATTTCTGATATTGTATTTTAGCGTCTCCTCCGGATGGTAAATTTTTAAAATCCCTTTCATTTTTTCTTAAAAAAGAACTGTAATAATATGATTGTTAAACGTTTTAGACAAAGATAAAAAATTGATTTAAAGTTGAAAGGATTTTGAAAATAATTTTTTAAAATCACCTCATACCATAAGTCTGAATATCCCAATAATACTTACTTTTGTTTTCATAAAGATTCTGAAAATGAAAAACATTATATTGAAGAGTATTCTAGGATTGGGATTGATAGTCGGTCTTGCTTCATGCAAAAAATCTGATTCTCCCCTTACGAAAGTGACTCCCAGCAATCTGGATTCTATTGCTTCCAACTATTATGAGCAGTATCTTAAGCTCTATCCTTTAGATGCTACTTCTCAGGGAGATACAAGATATAACGACCAGCTACCGATCAATATAGACAAAGATTTTATCTCAGGAGAAGTCGCGTTCTACAATTCTGTACAGAAACAGCTGGAACATGTAGATTACAAAACTCTTTCTGATGAAGATAAAGTGGTGTATGATGTGCTGGATTATACTTTAAAAGATAAAATTGAGGCCTATGCCTATCATCCGGAATATATTCCTTTTACTCAATTTGGGGGACTTCCTCTTACTTTTCCGTTGTATGGAAGCGGACAGGGCAGCCAGCCTTTCAAAACCGAAAAAGATTACAGCGACTGGCTGAAGAGAATGGAAAAATTCCCGGAATGGATGGATGCAGCAGCAGATAACTTCCGTGAAGGAATTAACAATAAAGTGGTACTTCCTAAAAAACTGGTGACCAAAATGATTCCTCAGATGAAAGCCGAGGAAATCACAACGTCTGATATGGAAAAAAACATTTTCTACGGACCGATAAAAAACTTCCCGAAAAATTTCACGCAGGAACAGAAGGGCAAATTTTCAGCACTTTATAAGGATGCGATTACAAAAAAAATTATTCCGGCTTATACCAAAATGGGAGTCTTTTTAGAAAAAGACTATCTTCCAAAAGCAAGAGATACAGACGGATATAACAGTCTTCCTAATGGAAATGAAATCTACAGCTATTATGTAAAAAGCTGGACAACTACCAAGAAATCTCCTGAAGAGATCAATAAAATCGGACTGCAGCAGGTGGCTATGCTTCGTGCAGAAATGGAAAAAGTAAAGCAACAGGTTGGTTTTACCGGAACATTGGAAGAGTTTATCACTTTTGTAAAAACGGATCCAAAGGCAATGCCTTATAAAACCTCCAAGGAAGTTTTAAATGCCTTCAACGGTATTCTGACGAAGATTACTCCGAAACTGAAAACGATGTTTAACGTAACTCCAAAAACAAAGTTTGAAATCAGACAGACGGAGAAATTCAGAGAGGCAAGTGCCAGTGCAGAATATATCCCGGGAACTCCGGATGGTAAAAGAGCGGGTATTTTTTATGTTCCGCTGCCGGATCCTACGAAATTTAATGTTACTTCAGGAATGGAGTCTCTTTTCCTTCATGAAGCGATCCCTGGTCATCATTATCAGGTTTCCTTACAGCAGGAGAACACCAAACTTCCTAAATTCATGAGATTCGGATGGTTTGGAGCATATGGTGAAGGATGGGCTCATTATTGTGAAACATTAGGCCCTGAATTCGGTTTATACACGGATCCTTATCAGAAAATGGGATATCTGAGTGATCAGATGCTGAGAGCTGTAAGATTGGTAGTAGATACAGGACTTCATACCGGAAAAATGTCACGTGAAGAGGCCATCAAATATTTCTTAAGCAACATTTCTTATGATGAAGGATCTGCCACTGCAGAAGTAGAGCGATATATGGCTATGCCGGGACAGGCTTTAGGCTACAAAATAGGTTCTTTAAGAATTCGTGAGCTGAGAGAAAAATATCAGAAAGAACTTGGAAACAAATTCAATCTGGCAAGCTTCCATGATGAAGTTTTAAGCCAGGGATGTCTTCCTTTGGATGTTCTGAACAGAAAAATGGAGCTTTGGGCTCAAAAACAAAAATAGTTTCATATGAAACTATTTTTGTTTTTCGCAGTTATTTTATTGACTACCCTAAGCTGTCAAAAGGATCAAAATTTTGAAAAAATTACTGTTGATCAAAACTTACCCACTCAAGATACAATTCGGCAGCTTTCCAAATATCCAGAGCTGAAGCTGTATAACAGTGAAATTGTTGAAAGTAAAACAAGAACAGCTTATATTGTTCAGAAAGCATTTTATTATGATGGTCTTCTTAAAGGATCATTCCTTTTCGATGACTATAAGTGCAAAGCTCAATATCAGAACGATACTCTAAATATTTTACTGAACAACAATAATGGATATTTTGGAAATGGAGTTTTGGTAAAGGTATTCAATAATCAATTTTATATAAGAGATATTGATCCTAAAACATTAAAAGGCGAAAAAAAATTCATAAAATCAAAAGTTTCGGAACAGAAACTGATTTTAAACACCAACACTTTCAACAAAAATGATAGTATTTATGGCTTTATAGATTATAAATGCAACATTGATAGTTTGGTTTATAAACACTTCAGAGGATATTTTAAAACTATAATACAATAAAACTGATATGATCACAGAAAGCCTAAGATCTCTTTTCAACAGAGATTTGAATAAATTAAAAACAGAGATTGAAGCCTATCAAAATGAAGAAAATCTCTGGAAAATAGAGAAAAGTATAGCCAATTCTGCGGGTAATCTCTGTCTTCATTTAGTCGGAAACATCAATCATTTTATAGGAGCACAACTCGGAAATACAGGCTATATAAGACACCGTGAGCTGGAGTTTTCACTAAAAGATATCCCAAGAGCTGAGCTTATTGAAAAAATTGAAGCTACTATAGCTATGATAGATTCCGTTTTGCCACAATTGTCTGAAGAAGATCTTAAAAAAGAATATCCTCTGGTTGTGTTTGAAAGCAAAATGACCACAGATTACTTCCTGATCCACCTTATTGCTCATCTGGATTACCATTTGGGACAGATTAATTATCACAGAAGGCTGTTGGATAATTAATGCCATTCCCTATTTTTACAAAAACTAATTAACCCACCGAAACCCAATCATGTTATGAAGAAAATTTTTGTTTTCTCTTCTCATCCTGAAAAGTCATCCAATGATTTTAAACAATATGAAGAAAGACATTTTGAAACTGAATTTATTTTTCTTGATAAACAGGAAAGCTTCTTAAGTACGCTACAAAATGTTATTAAAAGAAATCATGAAGAAGACTATGTGATCATTTCTACTTCTCAACACCATTTCAGTCCTTATTACACAGATGAATATATTCAGAATTGTATTAATCAAGTTAAAAAATTGGATGGAGATGTACTGCTTGGAGGTGTTTTAAGCTTTGAAAAAGTTATTGAGGTTGCTGACCATATTTTTTGGATTGACGGTTTTAAAGGAGCACAATTTTTTATTATTTTCAATAAAACGTTTCCACTTTTCTTACAAAATGATTGTAATGATCAAATTCCTCTTGATGTATTTCTGTCATCAAACCTGGAAGATGTTTTTCTGATACACCCATTCATTTCTCTATATAAAAATGATGGAAACACGCACTCCTTTGAAAATACTATTGATTTTCAAAACCTTAATGAAAATCCGGAAGATCTTCTGGAGGAGCTTTCTCAAATAAAAAAATACTACAGCTATGAGTCATAATCATTTTTCAGATATAATGATCCCCACTTATATTATTAACATGAAACACAGGGAGGATCGAAGGGAAAGTATTGTAAAAGAATTTGATGGGAAACCTGAATTTGACTGCCGTATTGTAGAAGCCTGCGTACACGAGAAAGGAAATATAGGACTATGGGAAAGCATTAAAAAGACAGTAAACATTGCGATTCAAAATGAGGATGATGTCATTATCATTGTAGAAGATGATCATGTTTTTACAAAACATTATAGCAGGGATTCATTTATAGAAAACATTATAGAATCTAATGAACAGGGAGCCGATATCTTATCCGGAGGTATTGGAGGAGGCTTTAGATTTGTTGTCCCTATTACAGAAAACAGATTTTGGATCAATCATTTCTGGTGTACCCAATTCATGGTGATATACAGCCGTTTTTTTGATCAGATTCTTAATGCTGATTTTGGCCCGGAAGATACTGCAGATAACTTTTTATCACAGCTTACAGCTCATAAAATGGTTTTATATCCTTTTGTTTCTGTTCAGAAAGATTTTGGGTATTCTGACATCACAGCAGAAAATAATATCAGTGGAAATATTGAGCATTATTTTAAAACTGCAGATATTACCCTTCAGCTCTATCAGAAAAAATACAAACAATTGGTATTAGTTCAATAAAAAAGAGAGAACAAAACATGTTCTCTCTTTCTATATTCTCACTTTAAAAGAAGAATCTAACAGCATTGATAATAACCCGGAGAGCTGCAGTATGCGAGTTCATTTCCTCTTGATGCACAGGCCGCAGACTTGCAGTTACATGATGATGGACCTGATCCTGCTTTAATAATTCTCATTTCACTTCTGCTCATGTTATTTTTCATAACATTCAGACTTATCTTTTGTAATTTTTTCATGGTCTTTTTTTTAATTAATAATTATCGTGATTACCAATAAATTCTAGTAGGACTTACATTATAGGTGTTCGGGATTTTTGAAGGTACTTTTTCGGGGTTGTATACTTTTTTAAGCCAGAACATGTGAAACATAATGGCTTCATATTTATTTTTATAAATAATTTTTCCGTTATCAAACTTTACTCTGCCAGTGTAGCCTTCCATCAGAATAAAGTCAAAATGGGTTCTGAGAAGTCCGTCTCTTTCAGCATTTTTCATGATATGGGTAAAGCTTTCAATCTCAGTTTCAATCTCAAAAATAGGCATTCCTTCTGCAAGATCATCCCAAACAAAGTTGCATTCATCAAAACAGAAGTGGTCTGACATAGAAAATACCTTTTTAAAATCCTTACTTCTTTTGAAAAAAGTATTCAGCAGTTCATTATTCCTGTACAGTCCAAAACAACCGGTAGTATAATCATCTCTTACGCTGATATAGTCATAGCTGCCAAGAAATTCATTGGTAAAAAAAGCTCTTATATCTCCATAAATAAGATCGAGATCGCAGTGTCCCCAGAAGTCATATCCTTCTATCAATTCAGGGAACATGAAGCCGTAAGCCGGCTTAAAATCACACAATTTATAAGGATAATCAATATTAATTGTAAACCCGAGCTTATTTGAGGTTTCATCAATGATATCATTCAGGCTTTTATGAACTATTTTAACATTATCAGGAACATTTTTTACCGGTTCGGCATTATCCGTAATAATGATAAAATCTACACTTGGATTAAAAGCACAGGAATGCAGGTAATAGGGCATATACCAGGGATATTTACCATACCAGCAGGTAATTAAAACTAAACTTGGTGTTTTCATAGGCTAAAAAAATTCTGTAATTGCAGAATTGCAATTACAGAAAAAATATAAATTATTTTTGTTTGACTAGCAGCATTTTGCCGGCCATCCACCACCACATACAGCTCTCATACCGTTCATATAGCAGTATTGTGAGTTACAGTTACAAGTTCCCGGCTCACCTCCAGAACCAGCTTTGATAACTCTCATTTCGTTTCTGCTCATTTCGTTTTTCATGGCATTTAAGCTCAACTTTTGTAATTTTTTCATAGAAATTTGTTTTAATTTGTTTGCCTACTCTTTAGATTTTCGGCTTCCTCTTTGTATAATTATTATAATAATTTCGTCTGTTATCTGTATTCTACTTCCAGTTCTTTTACAGAATCAAGCTGTTCATTCCATTCATCTTCAATAAGATCTGGCATAAATACTTCCATATACTTTTTATTGAGTCTTACAGGATATGCATAATTGTTGATAAAGTAATGCGGTGTGAAAAACAGGTTATTCTGTAAATTTTCATAAGAAACAGAAACCAGCTTATTCAATAAAAATGTTCTGTTTTCCAGGGTAGTACTGTATTTTTTCAGCCATTTTTCTGCATTTCGGTGGCTATACCAATCATGAAGAGCCTCAATAAATTTCTGTTCGTTTTTTGTTTGGTATATGTTCAGTAATTGAATCAGCATTTCTTCTACTTCTGCTGTTACAACTCCTGTCATATTAAACCTGATTTTGATGTTAACCTGATCTTTATATCGATTGTAAACTCTCTGCAAAAAATCATGCGCTTCTCTGCAGTATCCACATAAAGGGCTTGTAATAAAAGTAATGGTTACCGGAGCATTCGGATTCCCCAGTAAGATAGGATCTGCTTTTAAAACAAGAGGTTCTGTACTTGTCAGAATATTTTTGAAATAAGGATAATGCCTAATGTATCTTGAGTCAAACTCCGCGTCTTTCTTTAATTTTCCGTAGTTTATTAAAGATTTCTTAATTAAAAAGTAAGTTCCTGCAAACGCAATTATTACCGCAGCCAAAATCAAAACTATTGAAAGATCAAGGTTCATGTTATTTAGAATTCCTGTCGTATTAAACGCCAGATAAATAAGCTGTGCATAGATTACCCCAATAATGCTTAAACATATCGGGCACCATTTCTGCTCTACTTTCATCTGAAAATAAACAGAATACAAGGTAAATGGAATGCATGCCAGCAAAGAAACGGCAATCAGAAAATAATAGTTATTGATAAGCTCCTGATTGAAAACAAGCAATGAAAAAAGTTGGGTTCCAAAAAGAAAAACACTGAGATCACTCAATTTGAATCCTGCAATCTTCCCTTTTTCAGAATTGATGATCTGGCTGCAGCTTGACTTCTCACTACCATCACAAAACTGTGAAGAAAAGCCTGACTCCAGCCCTAATTCTGTTTTTATAGCTTCAAAGGATAAGAATAAGCCCACCATGGTAATCGCTCCAAAACCACTTAAAAACCACCCGCCGATAAAATATAATATCACCAATACTGCACAAAAGATAAATGCTGGTAAAAGTTTGTTATAAAAAGAATTAGTTGATTTTGAGATCTCCCCATTATTTTCAGCAGCCAGTACTGCTCCTGTCCATAAACTTTGCATTTCAGAAAGGAGAATATTTTTTTGGACTCCTTCATGATCAGTATATAAAATGCTTTGTCCCTTTTTTTCAATATAGGATAAAATCAAATGTTTATTTCCTACATCTAATATGGTAAGAAAAGTATCCGGTAAATGATCAAAATCTTCAAAGCCAATTGTAAAAGCCCCATTTGGAATACCAAAAAAGCCAAGAGCATCACTGAAAGCCAATAGACTCGGCGTTTCCGGGTGAGATTCTACCTGATAGATATAATCATTCTTATCATTCTTATCAATCTTTATATCAATTGATTTCAGATATAAAAAAACTGCATTAATTTCTTTTCGTAGTTCCATGGTTATAGTTTGAGTTATTTATACTATCTCTCTATAGTATTATCATTATCCCTGTAATATTTTTTTATTGATTCGGCCTGATGATTCATTTTACTCATCATCTCTTCATTTTTAGAGACATCAGACATACTTTGCATTAGAACAGACAGTGGATCTTTAATGAAGTTTGTTTTATTTTTAATGTAGGCTTCTTTTGACATCACAGCCTCATCCATAATTGATTCGGTGAACAGCTTGTCCCGTACATTTTTTTTACTTCCCACCAATTTCCAGTGATATTCATTATCCGCATCGCTTAGTTCTACAATAAACCCTGGAAGCCCCATAAAAATATAGGGACCATCAAAAACAGGAATCTCCTGAGTAAACCAGGCTATCCAATGTCTACCACCATAATCTGCCTCTGCTTTTTGTGTATGCAGTCTTCCTGTGATTCTGTTCTCTGATGAAAGTTTCCAATGAATATCAACGGGCTCTTTATAAGAAACAGTCCCTATGAACAAATCATCTTTTACAGTAACGGATGGAGTTTCGAGGTCTTTTACCACTTTAAAATTCATGGTTTCCAATGATAAAAAGGGTAAATAAGCCTGTGCGGCCAATAGAGAGTCTGACTCGAATTTTTCCTTTCGCATGAAAACGGATCCTTTATCAAGGCTGTCCAGATAGAAAAGATCTTTCTTAAAGGTTTTATTTTTTGTAGAAGGTTTATACGTAAGCTCATAGTAAAAACGATGAACCTGCCCAGCACAGGTGCAGGAAAATAAAACTACAAAAAAAACGAAAAGATTAACTTTTTTCATTTAAGTCTTCATGGTACTGAGCCAAATATATCTCTTTTTATGGAAATACAATACTTCTGAAATTATTTACAGCAAAGAAAAATTTGAAAACAACACTATTGTCTCTAAATGATATTATAAATCAAACAGATAACATCTTTTTATCAAAAAAAATATTTTTTTAGAGAAATTTATAAATATCCTTTATCGGTGAAAAAAAACAGCAAAAACTAATTTATGGAATAAAAAAAAACACCACTAAATGGTGTTTATATGACCCGATTGTCAACTAAAAACAGTTGTAAAAATCTTAAATAATGTTAAACCTTATTTTTCAAACATCATTTTTGTAATAAAATCCTTCTCTCCTTTTCCTCTTGCCGGAGAATATTCTCTTCCATAGAAAATGATCTGAAGGTGAAGTTTATTCCATACTTCTTCTGGAAATAAGCTCTTTGCATCACGCTCTGTTTCCACCACATTTTTTCCTGAGGTAAGCTTCCACTGTGTCATCAGACGATGAATATGTGTATCTACCGGGAAAGCAGGAAACCCAAACCCTTGGCTCATTACTACTGATGCTGTTTTGTGCCCTACTCCCGGAAGGGCCTCCAGTTCCTCATAAGTCTGAGGAACAATACCATTGTGTCTTTCCAACAGAAGTTCAGCCATTCTTTTCAGGTTTTTGGCCTTTGTATTGGATAGTCCTATTTCTTTGATCAGTTCTTTGATTTCAAATTCTTCCAGCTTAGCCATTCTTTGTGGCGTTCCTGCAACGGCAAAAAGGTCGGGAGTAACCTGGTTTACTTTTTTATCTGTGGTTTGTGCAGAAAGTGCTACAGCAACCATCAAGGTATACGGATCGGTGTGATCTAACGGAATAGGCGTTGTAGGATATAATTTATCCAGTTCTATCTGAACGAGCTCAGCTCTTTGTTTTTTTGTCATGTAACGCTTAAATTTGAACAAAATTAAATCATTATGCTGAAAGTTGGAGATAAATTACCTGAATTTGAAGAACTCAATCAAGACGGAGAAACAGTAGCCTCATCAAAATTAATTGGAAAAAAACTAGTGGTTTTCTTTTATCCACAAGCGAATACACCCACCTGCACAGTGGAAGCCTGCAACCTGAGCGATAATTATACTCAGCTTAAAAAAGCGGGATTTCAATTATTGGGAATAAGCGGTGATTCTGTAAAAAAACAGAAGAATTTCCACAGCAAATTTGCTTTCCCTTATGATCTTATTGCTGACGAAAACCGTAATGTCATCGAAAAGTTCGGGGTATGGCAAGAGAAAAAAACATTTGGAAAAACCTATATGGGAATTGTAAGAACCACTTTTATTTTTGATGAAAATGGCATTTGTACAAGAGTAATTGAAAAGGTGACTTCAAAGACTGCCGCTGAGCAGATTCTGGAAGGTTAATTTTTTAACACAAATATCACAAAGGCTTTCACAAATAACACTATTTAAAATATTATTTGTGAAAGTTTTTTATTGTTATTTATTCTGTTTCGTAATAGTTTAATTCTTCAGTTTCTCCAGGTAGAGTTACATATTTTTTAAATCTTAATCCCAACTTTTCGATCAGTTTTTGGGATGAAACGTTATCTTTTGAAATAATAGCAGATATTTTTGATAATCCAAACTCATCCATCCCAATAGATTTGACCTTCTGAGCTGCTTCAAAAGCATATCCTTTACCTTCAAATTCTTCCAGTAGAGAATACCCGATATCTACAATATCAAGCCCTTCTCTTTCGAAGATTCCTACAGCACCTACTTTTTCGTTTCCATCTTTAGTTACCAAAAGATAGTTTCCGAATCCAAGTCTTTCAATCTGTGGAGCAAATCTGTTCAGGATATAATTTTCGGCATCTTCAATGCTATTAACATTACGATTACCGATATGTTGAATAAATTTTGGTCTGTTATAAAGTTCAAAGACAAAATCTTTGTCTTCACTGGACATCGGACGAAGTATTAGTCGTTCAGTCTCATAAGTATTATCTGCGTTTGGGTGTTTTTTTGGACTCATCTTTCTTTGGTTCTTCTTTTTTTTCGATTTTTAAAAGTCTCGGGTTATTAGCACATTTTTTATTGTAAAGCTCAATATAGGTTCCATTGTCCTTTACATTGCTTACAGCACCTGTAGATTTATTTACAGTCACAGTATAATGTGTTTTCTGATAAGGACATTCCTTTGAGGTCAGTTTTCCAAGGTCCAGATAATAATTCGATTGGTCTTCATGATAGTTACCTGCAAGGTCCTTGAACTCCTCATCTACCATATATCCCTCAGCAGCCAGCATTACAGCAGCTTCCTGAGCATTATCAATCCGGTCTATGAACTTCTTAAGTCCCTCAACATCGGTAACATAATTTACTTTACCACCTTCTGAATAAGCTATATAATAAAAGCTGTCTTCACTGGGAAAAAGATTAAATCCGGAGAACTGAGGAGTATAATTCACCTTACCCGAAATTTTTATTTCTTCACCTTTTCCATAGCTGTTGTATACCAATATCCATGAGTCTACCCTATTGCCAGGGTTGATCTGCTGTAAAATATTCGGAATGCCTGAAAATTTTTTCTTCTCCTGAGAATATCCTAAGGTTCCCAAAAGTAAGAATGTAAGAATTATAAATTGGGTTGCAGCTTTTATCATAATTTAAAAATCAGCAGAAAATATACCAAATATTACATAAACTTATCTCCTTTCTTAAAGTTTTTTAAGTCAAGGACATAATCCTTTATAAGCTGGTCATTATCTCGCGGGCAGATAAGAAGTGCTTTATCAGTATCTACAACAATGTAGTTTTCAAGACCGTCAATGATTACCGCCTTGTTGTTATTTCTAAGACGGATAATATTTCCTTTTGAATTATAGGAAAGCAAATGCTTTAATTTCACTGCATTTCCGTCTTTATCTTTTTCAGTATTTTCGTAGACAGAAGTCCATGTTCCCAGGTCACTCCATCCCAAATCTGATGGAATCACATATACATTCTTTGCTTTTTCTAAAATTCCGTTATCAATTGAGATTTTCTGAACTTTTGGATAAATGGTTTCAATACAGCTGTTTTCCTTTTCTGAATTGTATTCACAAGCCATAAAATGCTGCATCATTTCCGGAAGATAAAGGTCAAAAGCATGATGAATACTTTTTACGCTCCATATAAAAATACCCGCATTCCAAAGGAAATCACCACTTTCTAAGAAGCTCTGGGCAATTTCAAGGATTGGTTTTTCTGTAAATGTCTTGACTTTAAAATAATCAGAACCTTTTTTTTCTACAAACTGAATGTAACCGTAGCCAGTATCAGGCCTTGTGGGAGTAATCCCTAATGTTACCAGATAATCATGTTTTGAAGCTACTTCAAATGCCAGCTCCACTTTTTCCAAAAATACGTCCTCTTTAAGGATCAGATGATCTGCCGGAAGCACAATCATTGTTGCATCCGGATTGATCTCAGCAATCTTGTTGGCCATATACAGGTTACATGCAGCTGTATTCTTCATAAGCGGTTCACCCACAATATTTTCTTCAGGAATCTCCGGAAGCTGTTGATGGGAAAGAGCCACATATTCTTTATTCGTAATCACGAATATTTGCTCTTTAGGAATTACCTTGCTGATTCTGTCATAGGTCTGCTGAATCATAGTACGCCCGGTACCTAAAATATCCTGAAACTGTTTTGGAAATTTCTGCGTGCTCATCGGCCAGAACCGGCTCCCGATTCCTCCCGCCATTATAACGCAGTATCTATCTGATTTTAACATTCTTAGCTACATTTTTCTACCCTAGCTAAAGGCTTGAAAGAATACTTCCTTCCAGTAGCCAGGTTCTTACAAAGATAGTTTTTTTTAACTAGACCTTCCAATAAATACTTTTCGTTGCGGTATATAAAAAACTCACCCTTCTGAAGTTCCTCGATAAAATGAAGAGTATCATCTTGTTTCTCAGTATGAAAATACCTTACCAGATCAGGGCTTGCCATGAAGTTTGCTTTGGGTGATTTTGAAAACTTTACAATGATAGGTTTTAGCTCTTCATCATAAATTTCAAGGCTTTCAAGAAGCATATTTCTGAAGGTTTCTTTCCATTCGTTGCCATGAGGAGAAATTTTTCGTCCATATTTTTCAAACGCAATCAGGTGTGCAAGCTCATGAGTCAGTACAAAGAAAAAAAGCTGTGGGGTAAGCGTGGAGTTTACCGTTATTTCATGGGAATTATCCGGAAGTCTTCTGTAATCTCCCAGTTTTGAATTCCTGTTTCTTGTAACTTTTATGTGTATATAGTAATCTGAAAACCAGATTCTTAAATATTTAAGAGTATTATTTTGAGGTAAATATTTTTCTAATGATTGAATTGGCATTTTACAAACTTAATGGAATTCCTGCATAGAAATTCAATAATTTAAGACTAAAAAGATAATTATATTTTGCCTGCGCTACTGATCCCTGTGCATTTGCATAATTATTTCTTGCCACATTTACGTCATAGATCGTAGATCTTCCTGCAGCATAACTTTTGTCAGCAAAATCAAGAGCTAGTTTGGAGCTTTTTTCTGCTTCTACAGCGGCCAGATAATTTTCATAATTGGCATCTGCATCAAACTGAGCTTTCTGAACATTTTGTCTTACTGTCTGCTTCTGTTGTTCTAACGTATTCTTGGCTATACTTTCGTTTATTTTAGACTGCTCTACCTGAAGCTTTGTTTTCCCTTTATTAAAGATAGGGATATTAAGGGATAACCCTACATTTTGTCCAAACTGATCTTTATATTGTTCAAAAAAAGTTCCCTGCACAGTACCCGGCATAGGATCAAACTGTCTGTTATAGAAAGTATTAAGACCCGCACTCGCTGTTAATGTAGGCCAGAACGCTGTTTTGCTTACCTCAGTTTGCGCTTCTGCAGATCTTATTCTGCTTTCGGCTGCTTTGATCTGCGGTTGTATTTCATACGCAGTAGTAAGCACTTCATCCACTGAATTAAGCTGTAAATCAAGTTTTTCCGGAACATTTACATCTTCCACATCGAAACCTTTATAATCTGAAAGCTGCAATAACTGAGCGATGGCAAACAAGGCACGTCCAACGTTGACTTCTGCTGTTTTAAGGTTTTGTTTTTCTCTTGCCAGTGCAGCTTCAGCCTCTGCCAAGACTGTCTGAGCAGTCGTTCCAACCTGAGTCGTGATTTTAGCTCTGTCAAACTGTTTCTGAGCATTTCCCACAGCACTCTGAGAGATTTTAACGATCTCTTTATTCAACAGGGCAGTCAGATATTGCTGAGCAATCTGAAGAGAGATATCATTTTTAATGGTTTCAATGTCATATTGACTTGCTTCTACATCAAACTGGGCCTTTCTTACATTCTTCTCTAACCTCCCGTTATTATAGAGCAAAACATCAGCACTCAGACCAACATTGTTATTGAATCTATCGTTTCTAAAGCTTCCGGCTCCTAATGACCCTTGCCCGAAACTCACCCCATTCGTCATACTTCCCGATACAGAAGGCAAATATTCTTTTTTGGCCGCTTTAAGGCTGTATTCCTGATTTTGTTTGTTATACTGATTTTGGATAACCTGAAGATTATGCTCCACTGCATAGCTTACACATTCTTTTAAGGACCATTTCTTCTGAGCGCTTAAACCCAGACAGCTTAGTCCAAAAACGATAATCCAAACTTTTTTCATATTATGTAGATGTTTATTTGTTTTTTTAATGGTCATATGGAATCACGTCATCTTCATTCAGTATTTGTATCTACAAATCACAGCGATTTCATATTAAGATTTTTCCCTATTAGACGAAGTAAATATAAAAAAGTTACAGATTGAAAAAAATAGTTTCATTTTAATAAAACTTTTGAGAATTTTGCATCATGACAAATGAACAATATCAGGAAGCTATTGACTGGCTTTTCGTGCAGATGCCCAACTATCAGATAGATGGACAGAAGGCTTACAAACCTGGACTTGACAATATCATCAAGCTTTGCGCTTTCTTTGGAAATCCCCAGGATAAAATAAAGTGTATCCACATTGGCGGTACCAATGGAAAAGGTTCTTCAAGCAATATGCTGGCATCGGTTCTTCAGGAGGCTGGTTATAAAACCGGATTATACAATTCTCCGCATTTGATAGACTTTACAGAGCGTATCAAGGTTAACGGAAAAAACTGTAATAAGGAATTTGTCTTTGAGTTTATCCAAAAATTAAAAAACCTTCCAGAAGATATCCGCCCCTCTTTCTTTGAATTTACAACAATCATGGCTTTTGAATATTTTTATCAGCAGCAGGTAGATTTTGCCATTATTGAAGTTGGATTGGGAGGAAGACTGGATTCAACAAACATTATTAAACCCCTGATCTCTGCAATTACAAATGTTCAACTGGATCATCAGAATATTCTTGGAGATACCATCGAAGAAATTGCAGCGGAAAAAGCCGGAATTGTTAAACACAATATCCCTGTTATCTCTGGTGATGAAAATGAAATAGTCAAAAATATCATCAGAAATAAAGCAACAAAAGAAAATGCTTCTTTTATAGATGCAACTCTTATTGAGACACCCCTTACCTCTGATCTGAAAGGAAATTATCAGAAGAAAAATATCCGAGTTGTACTGGCTGCCGTAGAAGAATTAAGAAAACTGGAAATACATATTTCTGACAATGATCTTGAAAATGGACTCCTCCATGTTCATCAGAATACAGGATTTATAGGCCGCTGGTTCGAATTTTCAAATAATCCGCTTACAATTTGTGATACGGGACACAATCAGGCAGGTTTGGAGTATGTTTTTTCACAATTAAATTCAATTGACAGACACAAGCATGTCATTTTGGGGTTTGTGAATGATAAAAAAATAGATGATGTGATGAAATTACTTCCTGAAAATTCTGAGTTTTATTTTGCAAAACCATCTGTCAACAGGGGCAGACACCCGGAAGATTATGAAAATCTACTTCAGGAGGCAAAAATTTTTTATAAAATTTTCGATTCCGTACAGGAAGCGTATCTGTCTGCAAAAGAACAATGTACAAATGAAGAAATGATTTTTATCGGCGGAAGCAACTTTGTAGTGGGAGATTTTTTAGAAAAAAATTTGGAGATTAAAGAATAAGTCGTATATTTGCACCACTCTAAACAAGAGAACAAGTCTAGAGGGTTCTTAGCTCAGTTGGTTCAGAGCATCTGGTTTACACCCAGAGGGTCGGGGGTTCGAATCCCTCAGGACCCACAGAAAAGGAAACGAAACCTTTCAAAAAAATTCGGGTTCTTAGCTCAGTTGGTTCAGAGCATCTGGTTTACACCCAGAGGGTCGGGGGTTCGAATCCCTCAGGACCCACAAAAAATCTCTCAGATTTCTGGGAGATTTTTTTATTTTTATCCTAAGTAATTAATAAAGCTTCCCTCCACTTTTCCTTATATTTATCTACCTTTGCTTGCATTTGAATTTCGCTTGACATGAAGGAACTCCATATCATATCATTCAATTACCCCTACCCTCCTTCTTATGGTGGAATTATTGATGTATATTATAAGATCAATGCTTTGTCTGATCTGGGAGTAAAAATCCACCTTCACTGTTTTGTAGATCAAATCCCTGATAAGATTGATCCGGAAGTCAAAGACATTACGGAAAATGTCTTTTTTTATGAAAAGAAAAAAAACATTCTTCTTTATTTCCTAAAAACGCCTTTCGCTGCTATAATAAGAGATTCCGATCTACTTCTTAAAAATCTTGAAAAGATTAAAGCTCCTGTATTGTTCGAAGGCTTACAAACAACCCATATTATGCGGTTTATAAGAGGCAATAACCACAAACTCTACCTCCGTTACCATAATAACGAAAAAGAGTACTATAAAGGGCTTTCTGTCTCAGAGAAAAATATCTTCAAAAAGATAGTCTACAAAATTGAATCTTTAAAGTATGCAGGATATCAGAAAAAGCTTTTAAAGAAGTTTGAAACGGTGTTCTGCCTGTCTGAAAAAGAATATAATGAAGTGAAGACTTATTCAGGAAATGCCCAGTTAATCCACATTTTTCATGGTAATCAGTCTGTAAAGCAGCTAGATAAAAAGGGAAAATATTTTCTTTTTCATGGAGATCTCACTACGGCTGATAACAAACAAGCACTGGCTGAGACTCTTACTTTATTCAAGACTCTTCCTCAGTATAACCTGATTGTTGCCTCCGATCGTGCCAGTGAAGACATAAAAAGAAAAATATCTGCAGTGGAAAATATCAACCTCGTTCCTATTCGTACTTCAGAAAACCTTTGCCACCTTCTGGAAAACGCCCATGCCAATATTCTGATTTCTTACCAGAATTCAGGAACCAAAGTGAAGCTTTTCAACACCCTTTACAACAGTCGTTTTGTGATTATTAATGGGAATATTACAGATGATCCTGCTTTAACGGATTTATGCCTTTATGGAGCTGATATGCCTGAAATCCGCCAACAGATTATCTCCTCTGCTGAAAAAGACTATGATGACACTGAAAAAAGAAAGCAAGTCTTAGAAAAAATACACTCGGATCATGCTAAAGCCGGACAGATTATAAAGGTTATTTTTAAAAATTAACCCGATCTACCACTTTCTGGATATTAAATTCCTCAAGACAAGCCCAGTCTCCCCTGTAGCATTCTTTATCTCCAAAAACAGAACACGGCCTGCAGGTAAGATCTTTTACCTGAACAACATCTTCTTCACTCTGTCCGAATCCTAGAAACCCGGCATATGGATGGGTAGCACCCCAAATAGAAACACATCTTGTTCCTACAAGACTGGCAAGGTGCATATTCGCAGAATCCATGGAAATCATCAGTTCCAGCTTCGCAATATGATTAAGTTCTTCCGTAAGGTTTAATTTTCCGGAAAGATTTTTGGTGTTGGGAATTTCACTTTCCCATCTTTCAAGGGTTTCTGTTTCTTTTTTACCTCCGCCAAAGAAATATACCGTATGTTTCTGAGCCAGAATTCTGACCAGTTCATAGGATTTTTCCAGAGGAAGCATTTTTCCTTTGTGTTGAGCAAAAGGGGCAAAACCAATCCCTGATTTTTGTTCCGGAGTTGGTCTGAGCTGATGTGAAAGCTCAACTTTGAATCCCATTTTCCTGAATACATCAGCATAACGCTCCACTGTTTTCTTCAGCTGTACTTTCTCGAGATTCCAGACATCCGTAAGATGTTCTTTTTCCTCTTTCCCTTTATCTATTTTAAAAACTTTAAGTCCTTTTCTTCTGTATATCCGATCTAAAACCTTGGTTCGGATCACGTCGTGAAGATTGGCAATACAATCCGGATTAAACTCTTTGATCAGTTCATTGCTCAGTTTCCTCAATCCAAACAGACCTTTATAATCATCCAGATCAATCCCTTTAAAGGTCACATTAGGAACTCCCGCAAACAGGCCTTCAAAATTCTTCCTGGACACCATAATAATTTCCACACCGGGGTTCTGCTCCAGAAATTCTCTGAAAACAGGTACAGTCATCGCAACATCTCCGAATGCGGAAAAACGATATGCTAAAATTTTTGTCACGGCTATGATTTCAGTTGATAGGCAACTGCATAAAACTTGATCTGCTTGGTCATTGCCATCAATCCGTTAGCTCTGGATGGCGAAAGAAATTCCTGTAATCCTATTTCAGCAATAAAATCAAAATCAGAATCCAGAATTTCCTGAGTGGAATGCCCACTATAGATACTTACTAAAAGAGAAACGATTCCTTTGGGTAAAATACCGTCAGAATCTGCATTAAAGAAAAGTTTCCCATCTTTAAATTCAGCATCAATCCAAACTTTACTCTGGCAGCCTTTTATCAGATTTTCTTCAGTTTTTCTTTCTTCCGGCAACCCTTTCAGTTCTTTTCCAAGATCAATAATGTACTCGTACTTTTGCTCCCAATCGTCAAGAAAAGCGAATTCGTCGATTATTTCCTGCTGTTTTTCTTTAATGGTCATTTTTAATAAAATTTCTTTTGCAAAGATAACCAATTTTGTAAAATTTATTACCGGGATGCTTTTTCAAAAAGCTGAAGGATTTTTGTTTCTTCGTTCTCCCAGCAAAATACATCTGCGGCTTTATTAAGTTCGCTCTGATAATACAGTCTTCCTCTTTCAAGAACCAGATTAATCGCTTTTTCAATCGTTTCAGGCTGATGATCTGTAATGATTTCACCTACATTAAACTGATTCTTTATACGCTGCATTTCCGGAAAATTTATCATGACAAGCGGTACTCGGGATTGGATATAATCACAAACCTTATTGGGGAGTGAAAAATAATAGCTTACTCCGTTATTTTCTTCAAGACTGAATCCAGCATCAGCAGTTTTGGTTATTTCCCTGAGATTTTCAGGTTTCAGCTTACCAAGGAAAAATACTTTATCCTGAAGTTTCTCCTGAATGACAAGATTTTCGTATTCTTTTTTCTTTGGGCCGTCGCCTGCAATTTTCAAAACAGCACCTTTAATATGATGCATTGCCACAATCATTTTTTCTATTCCTCTGGATTGATTAATCGCTCCCTGGTAGAGAATAATTTTAGGGTGGTTTTCCGGAATTTCGGGGGCAGAGAGGATTTTCCTCGGAATATTTCTGACAACAATGGGATTTACATTATATTTTTCATGAAACCATTCGGCATAGCTTTCACTTTCCGTCATCATCAGTTTCATATGAGGAACCAGTTTTCGTTCAAGCACTCTCCAGAATTTCTGGGAGAATCTTTTTTGAACCGATGGCATTTCTGTAAAAATTTCATGACTGTCAAAGACCAACGGAATGTTCATTTTTTTGGCAATGAGATAATTTGGCAGAAGTGCATCAATGTCATTGGCATGAAGGATAGTATCTTTGTCCGCTTTTTTCTTAAGTTCATGGTATAATTTCCAGTTGAACTCAAAATAAGCTGTCTTCAGGCTTTTTGACGTCAATCCTATTCTTGAAAAAGGATAAGGACGTTCCATTGCCTCATTTCCTTCCCAATCGTTTCCGATCAGTTCAATGGGATATCCGTTGTCAAAAAGGGTTTTGCATACTTTTTCTATTCGCTGATCGGTATACAAACTGCTAAAGGCAGACACTAGTATTTTTTTCTTCATTAATTTTTCTTGTCTAATATTAAATAATAGATCTGAATGAAACAAATGAGCCCGTTTGGAATGATAACCGGCCAAAGCATTCCATTGAAGATACCATAAATGACAAAACAAATACAGCCGATCATGTTGACTACTCTGATTTTTCTTACATCTTTCAGTATGAAACTCAATACGATAAAAAGAGAAGCAGAATAGCCGATGTAGGTGGTAATTTCAGTATTCATGGGGGAAATTTAAGGATAACAAACTTAATCATTTTCAATAAGATAATAAAATTTTTTCTGCCATAAAGTCATTAATTGATTTTTGGTAAAATATTTGTAATTTAGATAATGAATAAAAGGTAATGTTGCCTTTGTTCTAATGAGATATATTATGGATTATAAGTTTTCACAAGGTTTGAGCCAGGTGTTCAAACAAAGCAAAAGCGAAGCTAAAAGGCTGAAAAGTGAATTTCTTAATACAGAACATCTACTTTTAGGTATTATAAAAACGGAAAACTCTGCAAAAGAAATCCTTCAAAACCTTAATGCGGATTTAACACAAATCAGAAGAAAAATTGAAACTTTAAATACAGCGAGTCTTAATCCTATTTCTGAAGAGGTTACCAATATTTCTTTCACTAAGATGGCAGATCATGCCATTAAACGTGCAGAGTTAGAATGCCGTCAATATAAAAGCAATGAAATTAATACCGTTCACCTGCTTTTGGGTATTCTTTATAAATATGAGGATCCTACTTCAAATATTCTGGGAGCTTATGACATCGACTATGAAGGAGTTTCAAGAGAATACCAGACTATGCTTAAAAATTCAGGCCAGTCTCCACAGATGAGTGCTTACGATGATGATGATGAGAGAGAAGAATTTGAGCAAATGAGAAAGCCTACAGGAAATCTAGGTTCTGCAAAAAGTAAAACGCCTACATTGGATAACTTTGGTAGAGACCTTACTTCTTTGGCAAGAGATGGAAAACTAGACCCGGTAATCGGGCGTGAAAAAGAAATTGAGAGAGTTTCTCAGATCTTATCCCGCAGAAAGAAAAACAACCCACTTCTTATTGGGGAGCCGGGAGTTGGTAAATCTGCCATTGCTGAAGGTTTGGCATTAAGAATTCAACAGAAAAAAGTGTCAAGAGTTCTTTACGGAAAACGTGTGATCACTTTGGATCTGGCAAGTTTAGTTGCCGGAACTAAATACCGTGGCCAGTTTGAAGAAAGAATGAAGGCCATTATGACGGAACTGGAAAAAAACAGAGATGTCATCTTATTTATTGATGAGCTTCATACCATTGTGGGAGCGGGAAGTTCTACTGGAAGTTTAGATGCTTCCAATATGTTTAAACCTGCTTTGGCAAGAGGAGAAATTCAATGCATCGGGGCAACGACTCTGGATGAATACCGTCAATATATTGAAAAAGACGGTGCTTTAGAAAGAAGATTCCAGAAAGTAATGGTGGAGCCTACTTCTATTGATGAAACTATTCAGATTCTGAATCAGATCAAAGATAAGTATGAAGAGCACCACAATGTAATTTATACTCCTGAAGCTATTACAGCGTGTGTGAATCTGACATCGAGATATATTACAGACCGTTTCTTACCGGACAAAGCGATTGATGCGATGGACGAGGCAGGATCACGTGTTTATATCAAAAACATGAAAGTTCCTACAGAAATCATTGATTTTGAAAAGAAAATTGAAGATATCAAAGAACTGAAGCAGAAAGCTGTAAAAGCTCAGGATTACCTTGAAGCAAGAAAGCTTAAAGATGAAGAGGAACGTCTTCAAATGGAACTGAATGCAGCCCAGGAAAAATGGGATAAAGATGTAAAAGAGAAAAAAGAAACCGTAACGGAAGAAAATGTAGCGGAAGTGGTTTCTATGATGAGTGGAGTTCCTGTAACGAAAGTTGGCAAAAACGAGCTTGACAAGCTTGCCCAGATGGATGAAAAACTGAACGGAAAAGTAATCGGCCAGGAAGATGCTGTGAAAAAAGTTGTGAAAGCAATTCAGAGAAACAGAGCAGGTCTTAAAGATCCGAACCGTCCTATCGGTACATTTATTTTCCTTGGAACAACCGGGGTTGGTAAAACCGAGCTTGCTAAAGTAATGGCGAGAGAGCTGTTTGAATCTGACGAATCTCTGATCAGAATTGACATGAGTGAATACATGGAGAAATTCGCAGTTTCAAGATTGGTGGGTGCGCCTCCGGGATACGTAGGATACGAAGAAGGTGGTCAGCTGACTGAAGCGGTAAGAAGAAAACCTTATGCAGTGGTTCTTTTGGATGAGATTGAAAAGGCTCACCCGGATGTATTCAATATTCTGTTACAGATCCTTGATGAAGGACACGTTACAGACAGCTTAGGCAGAAAAATCGACTTCAGAAATACGATTATCATCCTTACATCCAACATCGGAACGAGAGATCTTAAAGACTTTGGAGATGGCGTAGGGTTCGGAACTTCAGCTAAAAAGACAAGCTCAGATACAAGAGCGAGAAGCACCATTGAAAGTGCCCTTAAGAAAGCATTTGCTCCTGAATTCTTAAACAGAATTGATGACATTGTGATCTTCAACTCTCTTGTTCAGGATGATATCAAGAAAATTATTGATATTGAATTGAACAAATTGTATAGCAGAATTGAAAAATTAGGATATAAAGTGGATCTTACTGAAGAAGCGAAAGACTTTATTTCTGAAAAAGGATGGGATAAAGATTTCGGTGCAAGACCATTGAAACGAGCAATCCAGAAATATATTGAAGACTTATTGGCAGAAATGCTGGTAAACAAGCAATTGAATGAAGGAGAAACCGTGGTTCTTGATCTTAATGATGCTAAGGACGGACTGATTGGAAAAACGCAGAAAGCGAAAAAATCAGCTGCTGAGAAGTCTTCTCAATCATAATTAAATAAATAATTTAATTTCAATAGAAAATCCCCGGGAAAATTCCCGGGGATTTTTGTTTTTATAAGTTTTGTCTAGGGCCAATATTGTATTAAACGGGATAAACGATACAAAATCAATTTAAAGCCCCACTACGAAACCGATATTCGGGATCAGGCCGCTTGAAAACACACTGGAATTCTCCTTCCAAAGCACATTATACATTAATCCCAGCTGCATAAAAGAATTATTTCCGATTCTCTGCATATATCCACCTCCCAGATATAATGCATTTTCTTCCGTATTGTATTTATAATCATAGTATTTATCTTTATAATCTACAAAATAATGCTGATAGTTTGCTCCCACATAAAATGATCTGGCAAAATAGTAATTCACAAATGGTCCTACTCCAAACATTGTAGATTTATAATAATTGGAAGTCTGCCAGGATACACTTCCCACAACTCCCGCTTCGAGATCATCCGTAAGCCTGTAACCCACTCTTGGGGAAGCAGACAGGTTAAAAGCGCTGTTACTCCCAAATCCTAATCCAATTCCACCTCCAAAGGTCCATTTGCTGTTTTCTTGCACCGGAGTTCCTACCGAAACCTGGGAAAATGCTGATCCTGATCCTATCAGCATCATAGAAATAATAAACTTTTTCATATGTAGATATATTTTTTTTGATGGTATTACCTCCTTTCATCACTTGCTATTATCGTCTTACGATGGGGTTTACGATTAACATCGTTTTTATCAATGTTTAAAATTATGGTTTTTTTACGAATTTATTTAGTTGTATTTTTGCCGCATCAAACTAAGAACTCCCGTTAAGAGTTTCGTAAAATTGAAATACAATGAAAATAGTAGTAGGCCTCTCCGGAGGTGTAGATTCTAGTGTTACAGCGTATTTGCTGCAGCAGCAGGGCCATGAGGTAGTGGCTTTGTTTATGAGAAACTGGAATGATGCTTCCGTAACCCTGGAAGATGAATGTCCCTGGATAGAGGACAGTAATGATGCCCTTATGGTGGCACAAAAGCTTGGAATTCCCTTCCAGGTGATAGATATGAGTGAACTTTACAAGGAACGTATTGTTGACTATATGTTTGCAGAATATGAAAAAGGAAGAACTCCCAACCCGGATGTATTGTGTAACAGAGAAGTAAAATTTGATGTTTTCATGAAGACCGCAATGTCATTAGGAGCAGATAAAGTAGCAACAGGACATTATGCAAGGGTAAATTCTACTTTTGACGAAAGCGGAAAAGAAATTTTCCATCTTCTTGCCGGAAAAGACAATAATAAAGATCAGTCTTATTTCCTTTGCCAGCTGAGCCAGGATCAACTTTCAAAAGCACTATTCCCTATCGGAGAACTTACAAAGCCTCAGGTAAGAGAAATCGCAAAAGAGATCGGATTGGTAACTGCAGATAAAAAGGATTCCCAGGGATTATGTTTTATCGGGAAAGTGAGCCTGCCACAGTTTTTACAGCAGCAATTAAAACCTAATGAAGGAGAAATTGTAGAAATTTTCAAAGATTCACCTTTATTTTCGGAAGAAAAACCGGAATTCACCTCTAAAGAAGAGGAACTTGAGTTTTTATCCAGAAAAATCAATTATAAAAAATCTGACGGAAAAGTAATCGGGAAACATCAGGGAGCCCAGTTTTTTACGATTGGACAAAGTAGAGGTCTTGGTATAGGCGGTCATAAAGAAAGCTGCTTTATCGTTTCAAGAGATATGGAAAACAATATCATTTTTGTGGGAGAAGGAAGTCATTTCCCAGGACTTCACAAAAAAGCACTGAAAATTGATAATTCTGAGCTACACTGGGTACGTGAGGATATGAAACTTCAGAATGGAGAATCTATGGAAGTAATGGCCAGATTCAGATACAGACAGTCTTTGCAAAAAGCAACTATATTTCAGTTTGAAAATGCTTTATATGTTGAATTTGATGAACTTCAGTCTGCTATTGCAGAAGGACAGTTTGCTTCATGGTATATTGATGAGGAACTTATAGGAAGCGGTGTGATTGCGTAAGGAATATCCTGATCGCTAGTATCCGCAGTTTTCGGTTATAATTTCTATCAGTCAATTGTTCATCCGGAAAACTCGAATATTGCTATCAGCCTTATTTTAGTAGTTATCACCTCCGTTATGGTCAGAAAGTATGGCTACCAGCCCATAAAAGAAAAAAAGTGAGAGATTTGATCTCAACACCTTACTAATAAAAGCCCGGAACAGTTTTGTTTCGGGTTTGTTTTTACGAAACTTTTATTTCATTTTCTTATTGATGTGGCTCATGATAAGCAACACTGCCACAATACATTCCAGAATTAAAATCATAACCAGAAATCCAACGGGTTTTCCCAACATGATTCCTCTTATCAGTTTTATTATTCCCAGTAAAAAAATGAAGCCTACAAAATAAAATGTAGTTTTCGAGATAGCATCTGTCATGGAATTTAAAATAAAAACTGAAGCATAGAATCCGAGAACCAGGATAAGATAAAATTTTAGAAAATCCGGACCTTTAAGAATAATTGGATTCAAAGTCTGGCATACTGTTATAAGCCATATAAAGCTTACTACAATGGGAGCTGAATGAATGATTAGTTTTTTCATATTGATTAGTTTTTATCCACCACATCCCCCGCAACCGCCACAGCCTCCGCCACAACCTCCTCCTCCGCTGCAGCCCGATCCCCCACAACTTCCGCCTCCTCCATCACCGCTTTGCTTATCCTTCCTATTGGGATCGGAGACTTCATTATCTCCTATAATTGAGGTTATTGTTCCCAAAATAAAAATAATGGCAAAAACTACTGCTGTAACCAGTAATCCAGTGAAACTTGTTCCTTCTGTACAGGAGAACAGCAACAGTAAAATAAAAATCGGAGCAAAAAAGGTCATTTTCTTCATCCATAGTCTTACTTTAGATTTTTTCCTCATCCCTTTCCAGATTTCTTCAGGTGCTTCCTGCTGAAATATGTTTCTGTAGCCTGACATTGTATCTGCAAACCAATTCTCGTGCTTCACTCTTTCCGTATTTCCTCCTTTAGAAGGGTGATGATGGAGCGGTCTTTTTAAAATATTCGGGCAGAATTCTTCCCAATAATTCTGAGTATAGATCAGGTGCAGATGCCATACTTTATCTACTATTTCGCTGGGAGAAGCTCCATTGGGAAGAATACAGCAGAGATAAACAAACTTTTTATATTCTTCAATTGCTTTTTTTGCAAAATCAAGGCTCCAGCTTTCTTCTTTTGCCAGCTTTTTTGAAAAAGGGAAATCAACACCCGGAGTATCCAGAGAAAATCCCTGTATTCGGTTCCAAAGGGATTCATCTTTTAATAACATTCTTGTTTCCATTGTTTTAAATTTTGTTTTTCTATTCAAATATCAATGGATTTTAAAATATAAAAGTCCCTCAAAAGTCTTTTTTGGTTTGATAAAAATCTTAAATTAGTCTTATAAAATTAATCTGACCATTAAAAATAAACAGATGAAAAAGGAAGATATACTGCACCTTGAAAAACTAATGAATTTCTTAAGCCACCACTTTTTAAAGAAAAACCATTGGGAAGATGTTACCAAAACCGAATGGTCCTATATCAGTGCAGAACTTAATGAGCTCATTATCAATGACCTTTCTGAGAAAGAAATTAAAAAAGAACCTGATCTTCTGGGGACCAATTACCTGTATGAGCATCTGATTATCAATAAACTGAAAAAATTCAGGCAGAATGAAAATGCTGCTCTGAGCAGACCGAACCTTGCAAAACTGAGCCTCATTGTCAAAGTTCTGGGCTACGCCAATTATATAGATTTCATTAATTCCACTACAGAGTCATTCAATTTTAATGACCTGAAAATTGATCTCAATAATGTAAATCTGAATACAGCTCTTCTAGACCGCCTGGTAGGCTGTTGGTATTCTTATAACAGAAATCTTCCTGACAATCCTTTAATGGCAAAGGAAGACCGTATATGGCGCTCCGCGATGGAAATTTATAAGTCGGAAACAACAGGAGAATATTTTATTGAAAGGAGCGGCGGTGACCATCATAAGTATTTTGGTAAGGTTACGGCGTATTCAGATTATGTTTTTATCATCATGAACAGCAATACTTTTATCCGCCAGCGCCATTTTATTTCAAGAATAAAAGACATTAAAGAAAAGCTTAAGAATCCGGAATATAAACTACACGAAATCCACTTCATAAGCACCTGCATCAGTTTCAATCAGGAGCCGATTGCTTTGTTTGAAATCTTCAGGAAAGCAGAAAGGAAAAACTTTATTTCAGACTCTATCAGCTTCCCTATTGACAGCGATGAAATTCCAGAATCTATCCTTAAACAACTTGAAGACACTGAATCTAACAGGATTGATTACAGATAGTTAGTAAATTTAAACTGAAAGACCAAAAGTTGAAAATCTCTAATACTTGGGAATAGCTGATTATTTTTAAAAATTGTTGTAACGTATTTCTTATTCTCATACTTACTGAGTAAATAACAAAAAAAATTATTATGAAAACAACGATTAAAAATCAATATTCATCCGCTAACAACGTCCTTATCTTTTTTGTATCAATACTTGCAGGGTATAATATTTACCAGGAAATCTTTCACCCTGAAAAGGCAGATCTTATCCTATGTATTATCATGATAACCCTTACAGGGATCACCGTTCAGAAACATAGAGAAAACCCAGAAGCAAAAGAATAAACATCCTTATCAATTTATATATCTGCTGCCTCGGAATAAGACTGTTTCGGGGTTTATTTTTTCTCCTATGCCTAGAATACATTTAACTATTAAAAATCAACCGATTACAGTAATAATTCTCTAAATTGATAGTTCATAAATAGGAACCCTTCAATTGTCTTACTATGGAATATTATGAATTGTATGAAGTTTTGAAAAGTAATTTTGATTCCGGAGAAGGCAGGGTTGAACTCAAAGAACTGAATATAACCATTGAATCTTTTCCTTTTGAATCGAAGGTTTCTGATCTGCTTTATGGCTCGGAACATCAACATTGCAGCAAACATCAGCAATCATTGGAAGTCAACGAAAAAGGGTATCATTTTTATGGCCAGCCCGCTGTAGACACCAAGGATTTTGATATTGAATGTAATAAAAAGTTTGAATATTATATCCTGAAAAGAGCAGATATAGAAACCGCCAAAGGATGTATTTTTCTCTTCCATGGCCTGAACGAAAAGAAATGGGACAAATATCTGCCATGGGCGTATGAATTGGCCCAAAGAACACAAAAAGCCATTATTCTGTTTCCTATTGCCTTTCATATGGATCGTGCAGAGCCAATCTGGAGTGACCGCCATCACATGATGGAAGTAGTTCGTTTCAGGAAGAAAAAATATCCTGAAAATATGAATTTCTCCTATGTAAATGCTGCGATAAGTTCAAGATTGGAAGCTCATCCTCAAAGGATTTTCTGGTCCGGACTACAGACCTATTCTGATATTACCGAAGTAGTGAAAGATATTAAAAACCATAAGATAAAAGGAGTTTCTCCGGAAGCAGACCTGGATTTATTTGGATATTCCATAGGAGCTTTTCTTTCAATGATTATTAAAATGGCAGATCCTAACCATCATTTTACCCGCTCTAAAGTTTTCTGTTTTTGTGGAGGAATGACTATTGACCGGATGTTTCCAATATCCAAATACATCATGGATACCCAGGCAACTATTAAAATGCAGTCTGTCTTCACAGAGCTTTTGAGTTCTGATTTTAAATCAGATACCCGTTTGAAGCATTATCAGAATGATGATCTGCATCCGCAGGAAAGCTGGTTCAAAAAGATGCTTCGTTACAATTATTTTCAAAAGGAAAGGGAAGAAAGAATTCATGAAATTCAGTCTCAGATAAAAGCTTATGTATTGGAAAAAGACAGTGTTGCCCCTCCAATGGAAGCATTGAATACCTTACAAGGAGGCTACAGGAATATCAATGTAGATATAGAAATCAAAGATTTCCCGTATGAATATTCCCATATGGTTCCGTTTCCTCTTGCTCACAAACATAAAAAAGAAGTTACAGAAGCCTTTCACCAGTTTGTACAATCTGCCAGTGACTTTTACAACTCCTGATTGCTTCTGTTTTCAGGTATAAAAAAGTGAAAGGAACAATTTAAAAATCAACAGTATAAGATCCATGGTATTTGTTTTTGGTATGGTGAGGAAGTCAGTTCATGATCGAATGTCTTCCTTTTTTATCAACTGACAAGCCAATCTTTGAAGTCTTTAACACGGTCTCTACTTACCGTAATTTCTTCTTCGGGCTGAAACTCCATATCCACTTTATAGTAAGGTGAAGTATGAATATTTTTAATGTAGTCTGAACTGACAATGAACTGTCTGTTCACTCTGAAAAACTTTTTTTCATCCAGAACATCTTCCAACTCATCCAGCGTAAAATCTGACGGATATGTACGGTCTTCTGTCTGAAGATAAACGATTTTATTTTCACTGAAAAAACAGCTTATTTCCTGGGTCTGGATAATTTTAAGATTATACCCTATTTTTACCAGAATTCTGGACAGCGTAGATTTTTCTTTTCTGATCAGCTGTTTGATATCCTGAGAGCCATTGGTGTTGTTGGCAGGAATAAAAGATTTAAACTTCTCCACCGCTCCCTCCAGATCTTCATCAAGAATAGGTTTTAAAAGATAATCGATGCTGTTCAGCTTAAATGCTTTCAGCGTATACTGATCAAAAGCCGTGGTATAGATAATGAATCCTTTCGTCGGAATTTTTTCAAAGATATCAAAAGACAGTCCGTCACCTAAAACAATATCAGAAAAGATCAGCTGTGGATGTTCGTTTTCAGAAAACCAGGCAACTCCTTCTTCTACTGATTCTATTTTCGCAACAATCTCAATTTCAGGAAAATTATTCAACATACGTTCTAATTTCCTTGAAGCAGGTTTTTCATCTTCTATAATGACAGTTTTGATCATTGAGCTTTAATTTTGGTTTTCAGATTTTAGGAAATAAAGGTAAATAAAAGCGGACAAATTTTAAAAGTTTATCGGTTTTTTCTCTTTTTCAAGCTCTTTTTCGATCATACGTCTTTCCCATTCAGAATCAAAAAGGAACAGTTTTACAGCTTTTACAAGAATAATAAATCCCCAGATTCCCAGGATAGTATATCTGTCAAACAATCGAAAATTAATCATCTTTTCGCCAAAAATGTCATCAGGAATGATAAGAACAGCAAAGATGGCGAATATAAAAATGCTTTTATAGAATTTTCTGATTTTGTTTGTTCTTTCGCTTGCAGTTTCGTAATTCATGATCATAAGTTTTAGGTGTTATTATATTTTAAAATTTTTTGATGCTACTTTTTTCCTCCTTCTCCATCAGTTCTTTTATTTTTCTTTCTTCCCAGCTTTTTCCAATTCCGAATACACTTATTGCATGAAACGCAATTCCTATTCCCCAGCCCAGTGCCGGCCATAAAAACCATAAATATCCGGGAGCAGTCACAAAGTTCAGTATTGCCAGAAATGGAATAACAATACCATAAGAAGTAAGATTTCCATAGAATTCTTTTAGTTCTTTTACTCTTCTGGATGCTTTTCTGTAAGCAATCGTCTCTTTATTTGGTAAAATTTCCATAATGTTTTGTTTTAAAAAGGTTAATTTGTTTTTTCTGAATCAAAGGTAGCTCAGGAAAAGGGCTCAAATCAATTTTATATTACCGAATGGTAGATTATGTTATCCGAATCGTAAAAACGGGTAATTAATAGATAAACGGGATCAGTTTCTTTGTACTTTTTCTGTATTCAAGATATTCATCACCAAACTGTTCTACCAAAGCCTGCTCTTCGATTTTAATCCTGTAGGCAAAAGCTAAAAACGGAGGTACAAAAGCAAAGATGAATGACAGCCAGTTATTCAGGTACAAACCCAGCCCAAGAGAGGTCAGCAGAGAAAAGGCATAAGAAGGATGTCTCAGGTATTTATAAAACCCCTCTTTTTTGATTTTATGATCCTGTCTGATGGTCACATCTACCGTAAAATATTTTCCCAGAGATCTGATAATCATATATCTGAATATAATTCCGATAAGAATAAGGAGCTCTCCAAGATAAAGAATCCAGCTTCCTTCAACAATCGTAAAATGAGTATTATAAGATATGAATATCGAACTCATGATAGAAAAAGGAATGGCTAGCCATAAGATATTCAGAGTGGATTTATCTTTGTTCTTTTGATCTTCTTTACCGGATTTTAGTATGTTTTTGTAAAGAAATTCAGTAACAAACCAGGCACCCATTGAAATGTAGAACAGCGTTGATAAAGTATTCATTTTTAATGAGTTTTTAAAGTTAAAAGTATTTTGATTAAAAAATTGGCAATCCCCTTACTGATCTTTCTGTTTATCCATAAGTTCTTTTACCTTCTTATCTTCCCATTTTCTGATAAAATTAACACCTGGTAAAAAAACTGTAACAGCGTGTGCTGCAAGTCCTATCCCCCAGAAAGTGGCTGTAAAAAAGTTTTTAAACTGAAAATAACTTTCACCGGGCTTCAGATTCATACAGTTATACACAACAATCAGAGCATTCACTGCAATATAAGCGAATAAGTGTCCGTAGAATCCACGTAATCTTTCTACCTGTCTTCTGGCACGCTGATATTCAATATCATTTTCGTCAAATCTTTCCATCGCTTTATTTTTTTTGTTTGTTCATAATTTCACGAATCTTTTTTTCCTGCCATGATTCTCCTACTCCAAATACCTGAAATGCATGAGATGCAACTCCAATTCCCCATCCCAATACAGGAAACCAGAACCAGTGATTTCTGCTGCTTGTAAAGAGATTAATAAAGATTAAAAAGGCGCTTACGGTACAGTAAGAAATCAGGTTCATATAAAAGCTTTTAATCTCTTTTACTCTCTTTTGCGCACGTTTGTAAGCAGCAGAATCATCCTCAGGTTTTGAGGTGGAAACTTGTGGCTTAGCCATCAGCATTGGAAGCTTTACTTTAAAATGATCCTCAGATTTTTCTATGAAAACATTTCGGTCGGTAAGCAGAGAATAACGCTGTACAATATTAGCAAGACCAATCCCCGAGCTTTCTTTAATCTGTTCTCTTATCTGAAGATTATTTTCAATGCAGAGGGTATTTCCTGCTGAAAAGATTCTTATGACCAACGGTTTTGATGATGTAGCAAAATTATGCTTGATACAGTTCTCCAGCAGCAGCTGCAAAGCCAATGGAACTACATATTTCTGATAGTCTTCCTCGGCAACATCAAAAGTAAAATCTACACTGTCTTCAAACCTTGTTTTCAAAAGATCACAATATGTTCTTGCAAATTCTATTTCATCTTCCACCGTTACCAGCTCTTTATCTTTCTGTTCAAGTACATAACGGTAAATCTTTGACATTGAAGCAGTAAACTTTTGGGCCTGCCGCGGATTTTCATCAATCAGGGAACTTAAAACATTCAGAGAATTGAAAAGAAAATGGGGATCCAGCTGGTTCTTCAGACTTTCAAACTGAGCATTTGCCGATTTGGCGATAAGCTTCTGCTCTACCACTTCTTTTCTGGAAGTCTTCTTCAGCTCTTCCATAAAACTCTTAGCATGAAGGAAAGCTGAAATAAGAAGAGCAATATTGATCATGAACCAATTGGTAACTCCATATTTTGATGAAAAAAACTCTTCAGTGGTTGCCGTTTTCTGAATCACCACATAGTTCATATAATTGCAGAAATAGACCAGAATAAAGTTGCCAATGATGATAGAAATGATACTTAAAACAGCTCTTGTTCTGGTAGCTTCTGACCAGGGAAATTTCCTGTTGAGAAATTCATTGATAAATCCGTTTCCAAATCCCAATACAAAAGAATACATCGTTGAAAGAAGCAGGGTGATCAAAAAAGTCTGCAAAGTCTTTTCATCATTAAAAAACAAAAAGAAAAACAAGGTGGTTCCTAATGAAGTCCAAAGTAATGTGGTAAAGTATTTCCGTTTCATGATCTGTTTTCTTGACTCAAAATTAGTTTTTATTAAAGGTATCAAAAATTAATTCTTACCGAAGGGCTGATTTTCTTTCCTGAGCGGTATAAAAAAACCTTCACGAATGAAGGTTAATTTATATGTAAAGTAGAGAATGTCCTATTTTGCTTTTTCTGCTGGAAGACTTAGAAAATAATCAGCTTCACCTCTTCCCCAGTTAGGATCTAAACCAGTTTTAGGTTTGTAGGTCTTAAATTTAGCCTGTGCATCTTTGAACATTTCCAATCCTTTGGTTTTGCTTCCTCCATACTGTTCAGGAGTAAAATAAACATCTTCTGCCTTGATCAGGGCAATTCTCGGATTTGCAGGCTCTAATTTTTCTGCAATATTAAGTTCTTCGGCAGCTCTGGCTCCGTCTGTCATATAACGCTGTGCCGGATTTACCATCATTCTCAGAGAATAAGACATTTTTCTTAACAGATGAATTTCTGCATTATCTGCTCCGGCAAGATTCTGCGCCATTGATAACTGTTTCTCGGCCTGATCTGCAATAGCATCCAATTCCTGCATTTTTCCGTCTCTCATCAATGTTCTTCCTTTTTGGATATAAGAAAATGCCGAATAGTATGCCGGAAGCCATTTTGTGCTTTCCTTACTTCCTATTCTCTGAAAATCATTGGCCAGAGTCTGGAAATCTTCCGCTGTTTTACAGACTTCTATTTTTCCAATTTTTTCAGCCATTATTTTGTCGTAATCTGCCTGTGCAAAAGCTGTTAAACTCATAAAAGCTAAAGCAAAGCTTAAAAGGTATTTTTTCATGATATCAAATTTTAAAAGTTAGTTATGTTTGTTTGCCCTAAGGTATGTTTTTTATAAATTATTATTGATGGCATCATCCGTTTTATCTACTCCAAAACTTATAAATGCTCCTATGAATACAAAAGTATTGACTGGCGGAACGATTGCAGAGTTTCTGGAACCATCCGCTGAGAAATTATAGCCATATACATTTTTTGATCCTAAAATATTGCTGACACTCAATACAAATACCGGAAAAGCTTTCGCATCTTTTTTACCGATATTCGGAAGATAATTGACGCTGAAATTCAACGCGTTATAATCTTTTAACCTTCCTTCATTCCGGGTATAATTAATGGCTTTTCCATTCTCAAATGTAGAGGCAATGTCATAATAAGGACGCCCTTTGGCATAGGTATATGATAAGTTTACTCCAAGTTTCCATTCCGGGATAAATCTTTTTGCTACTGCAGAAAGGGTGTGTTCAGCGGCAAAACTTGGCTGCAGGCTGACCGGGTAATTAAGAAAATCTCTTTTGGAATCCAGATATGAGTAGCTGATCCAATAATCAATATTTTCAAACGTTTTTTTATTGTCTCTCCAGAAAAATTCCACTCCTTTTGCATATCCGTATCCATTGTTGTTTAATGCAGTCTGAGTCTGCTGATTCTGTTCTTTATCCGGTGTAACATTAAATGTTTTAATCAATTGGTCATATTTTTTATAAAATGCTTCAAAACGTAATGTTCTGCCTTCCGACGCTCTCTGAACCTGAAAAATATAATGCTGAGACTGCTGGAAGCCAAGGTCTGCAGGACCATTGATATATTTACTTTCCGGATTCTGATAAAAAAGACCGTAAGCTAAGGAAGTTGTCCAGTCTTTTGCCAGACGGTAAGCAATAGCAAAACGTGGAGCTATATTATTCTTTCCTAAAAAAGAAGAGTGCTCTGCTCTTACTCCTATTTTTGCTGATAAGGCATTGCTGAAACCCAAATCTGTTTCAAGAAAAGCGGAAGAAATCAAATCTTTATAATGTTTCTGCACCGTTTCAAAGTTCAGGTTTTCATCAGTATTGTTCAGTTCAAATCCTCCTCTTACAGCACTGATTCTGTTGATCTTTCTTTCAAGAACTGCTTTGAAGTTAATGTAATTTCCATCTGTAAGAAGCTGGCTTCTGTTGGATTCAATATCATTGGTTTCTGTAGAAAAATGAAGATCAGATCTGTTGTAAGAGTAAGATCCACCTACATTCAGGAGATATTTCCCAAATTTCTGCTTAAAAGAGAGATTATGAAAAGTGTTTTTACCGTTAAGCTTTACCAGACTGAAATCATATCCGGGTTCAAGGCTTTCTGACCTTACTCCCATTTTATTGGAATTGAACATCCCATAGTATTTGAAAAAGCCTCCAGATTTTGTTTTAAATCTGAAATTCAGATCTCCATTAAGACCTTGTGGTGCTTCAACAAAATCTGTATTAAAATTAAAGACTTTCTGCATCAGACTTAAAATAGAATATCCTGCTGTAGCACCGTAGGAATAGTTTTTACTATCTCCAAGCTTTTGAAATCCGGCACTAAGGAAAATAGGTGAAACACCTAAACTGTAAGAACTCTCATCCGGAAGATCAACACTTTCCAGCATCAAAGCACCTGAAAGAGCCTGCCCGTACAACGCCGAATATCCGCCACTTGAAAATATATTTCCTTTGAAAAGAGAGGTATTGAACTGGTCTCTTCCTGCAATTCCCGGAACAGAATTAGAAAAATAATTATTGATAAGACTTCCGTCCATAAAAATTTTAGACTCTGTTCCTGTACCACCACGAATGAACAGCCCTTCGGTTCCACCCACCTTTTGTACTCCCGGAAGATAGGTCAATGCTGAAGAAATCTGTCCGTCCGCACCAGCCGTAGTATAAATATCTATGGGAGTAAGTAATGCTGTTGCTCTTTTCTTATCACTTGCTTCAATGGATCCTGCAGAAACTACTACTGCATCAATTTCACTGATCTGTTCTTTAAGATCAATATTCAAAGAGATATCTTGGTTTTCAATAGTGACAGCCCTTTCTACGTCTTCATATTTCGGATGGGTAAAAGTGATTTTGTGAGTTCCTTTTTCTGAAGTTTCAAATGTAAAATTACCCTGAGCATCTGTGGTGGTACCGTCATAGGTATCTTTCAGGGTGACGTTTACTTCAGCTACTCCTTTGTTTTTGAAAGATACTTTTCCAGATATTTTTATCTGTGAATATCCCATGATGGAAGCGAGAAGGAGAATCAGGAACAGTATGTTTTGTCCTTGTGTTTTCATTTTTATTGTTTTCTGGGTCAAAAATAGTACAAGAAATGCCCTTCTGTAAAAAATTTATTACCGAAAGGCATTCTTTTGCTACCGAATGGGAAATTAATGAATCGGAATACAAAAATCAACGATCATTTTTCCTTCCGGATGCTCTTTAAAATTAGAGTGATAGATTTCGTAAGGAAAGGTTCTTCTGGTAGTGTAATTGTTCTCATTCATCCATAAAAACAAAGAAACCCAGCATTGCTCGAAGTCGTTGAGCGTTATTTCCCCGCTTCCAACAATATATTTTCCGGCTTCTATGGTTTCTGAAAAAACTTCTCCCTGTGTTTCATTCAATTTTTCATCCAAAAGCATACATGCATGAATCCTAACCTTATCGGCAGGAGTTACCTTGAAACTGTCATGATAAACGGAAATCATTTTGACTTTTTCCCGCGGAAAAAGATTTTTTCTGATAGCCCAGTCTATTAATACATTGAAAGAAGATTCCACATTGGCAATTCCAAGGCTCATCACAGATGCCAGATTCATTTCCGGCATTTCTTTTACTTCGATTTTTAAATTCATATTGGTCCAATTTAATAGGTTTTCAATATTGCAAATGTATTGGCTGAAAACCGTATCAATTTGTCCGTTCTTGCTATGTGTTTGTAAAATCTTGTGAAATTTTTCCGGAGCTGATCTGCGAAATTCTGTAGGAGGCAGACCGTAATGTTTTTTGAATGTTTTGCAAAAAGCTGAGTGGTTTGAAAATCCAAGATTCCAATAAATTTCTTTGATCTCCATGTTCTTATGCACCGCCAGATGAAGGGCACTTTTTTCTATTTTCTTTCTGATAATATAGCTCTGAAGGGTCTCACCGGTAACGAGTTTAAATATTCTGTGAAAGTGAAACGGTGAATAGGCACTGATCTCTGCAATTTTTTCAAGAGAAAGATCAGCGTCAAGATTCGAATCAATGTATTGTATTGTTTTTACAATCCGTTTTTTATATGCTTCCAAAATAAAAGGTGTAGAATCACAAAGGTATTGATCCTAAACACATTTCAGTTGTCTATTATTGCTAAATAATGCAGTGTCCTATTCTATTAATGACCTCTTTTCATTGCGATATATATACAAAAACTACCGATTACTGCTAAAACAGCTCCTAAAATAAATGGCGCTCCACTGTAAAAAACGGGTGACTGAGGAGAGGTAAAATAAGCAAATACCCAGGTCATCAGCAATGGTCCGAAAATAGAGGTTAAGCTAAGGACACTGGTGAGGCCTCCCTGCAACAGCCCCTGTTTATTATCTGGGACTTTTGAGGAAATCATGGCCTGAAGTATTGGAGATGCCATTCCTCCCAAGGCATAAATAGCAATTACCACAAACATCATCCATCCTTTGTTGGTTATTCCGAATAGCAGCATGCTCAGACAAAAGAATGCCAGGAAAATAATTACTGATTTCTTCTGGCCCAGCTTATTGATAAAGAGTCCAATTAATCCTCCCTGGAAGATAACCATCAACAGTCCTAAAAATCCCATTGAATAACCTATCATATCCTCTTTCCAGTTAAATTTATCCATGACATATACACTCCATGAGCTTTGTACGGAGTGTCCCGCCAAGGCAATGAGAATAAAGGCAATGATAAATGAGGGTGCTAAAATCTCTCTATCCAGACTTTTTATTACTCCAATCGGATTGGCTGTTTTCCAGGAAAATGGGCGGCGGTTACTTTCTGACAAAGACTCTGGGAGAACAAAAAAACCATATACCAGATTCAGTAAGCTTAATCCGGCAGCGGCATAAAAAGGAATTCTTTCTCCATATTGTCCTAGAGCTCCTCCTATAACCGGCCCAATAATCATCCCTACTCCGGCAACGGCACTCATAATGCCAAAATATTGTCCTCTTTTCTCTGGAGTACTGATATCTGAAATATAGGCTGCCGCTGTTGTCATACTGGAACCCATTATTCCATTGATGATTCTTCCTACAAACAACCAAGCAATATCAGGTGCCAATGCAAGAATGAGATAATCTATTCCAAGTCCCAACAATGAACATAAAAGCACCGGTCTCCGTCCATATCTATCACTTAAGCCACCCAAAACAGGGGCAAACAAAAACTGCATTAAAGCATATATGGATATAAACCATCCAATATACTGGGCAGTGATACTGATATTATCTGCATTTGACAGTTTTGTAATCAAAGTAGGCAGTACAGGCCCAATGATTCCTATCCCAATGATATCAATAAGGACTGTAATGTAGATAAAGGTTAATGCGTGTTTTTTTCTTCCAGGCATAGGTAAGGTTTTACTTTATGAATGAATTAGATATTTATTATTTAGCTGCTGCAGTATTCATGAGGTTTTTGATTACCTGCGACAGATAGTTGAAATTCTGATTGATAAAGAAATGGTTTCCGTTGACGATCTGACATTCACATTCTGCTTCAGTATAATTAGCCCAGTTTCTTATATTCAGTGCGTATTTTTCGCTCTTCCCCATTACTGCATAAATGGGAGTTTTTATTTTTATGTTAGGAATCTGGTTACTTTTACTTTCCAGAAGTCCGAAATCTCCTCTCAAAACAGGTTCAAAAAAGTCTAATAATTCTTCATATTGCAGCACCTCATCGGAAATTCCACCCAGTTTTCTTACTTCAGCAAAAAATTCTGTTTTAGGAAGATGTGCAATTGGTGTACTTTCTTTTATTCCTGGGCCCGGATATCCCGTAGCTACAAAATGTACGGGTGCATCGCTATCTTTTTCTAGGGCTCCGCAAATTTCAAATCCCAATATAGCTCCCATACTGTGACCGTAAATCAAATAGGGAACATTTTTATTCCGTGCTTGTTTTATTTGTTCCAGTATGTCCGTTAAAGCTTCATTCTTATTTTTCAAAGGAGGTTCTGACATTCGGTCTCCTCTTCCCGGAAGTTCCGGAGTTTCTACCTGAAAATGAGGCTGCAAATTTTCTATTAAAGGGCGAAAAGAGTTTCTGTCTCCGCCGGCATAGTGCAACAAAAATATTTGTGGTTTTAGTGATGTGGTTCTGTTCATGGGGTTTTCTTTTTATTCTCCAATTGTTTTATTAATAATATCAATGATTTCTTCTTCTTTCTCCAACATAAACTGGTGTGTGGCATCAATAGGATATACTGATAACAACTTCTGATCTTCTATGACTGAGTCTACATTATTGTATGTACAGCCCATTATATAGTTGTTAAATGATTCATCAACTCCATCTCCGCCTAACATGGCTTTTAGTAAAACTACTTTTGTAAAGCTTAGATTATTAGAGACTCTTTCTCTGGCAATGGTGAATTCTGCTGACATAAAGCTCTTAGTCGCTATAAAACGGCTGTGATCTACAGGAACCTCCAGTTTGCTGCTCAATTCTTCATCTGAAGGGAATGAAAGGAAATTGACCAACTGCTGATCTGAAGCGTAGAAAATGGTATCTAGCAGATAAACTTTGATCTTTTTACACCCTCTTTTTTCAAGCTGGGAAGCAATTTCCAAAGCTATATTTCCTCCAAGAGACCAACCAAGCAAAATATACTCTTCCTGTTGAGTTTGTTGTTGTATCCGTCCAATATGATCCAGATAATACTCTGCAAGCTTGTTCAGATTATCAATCTTTTCTTCATGGTAGAGATTATAAGAATCCACACCATAACAGTCATAGTTTGTTTTCAACCGTTCTGCCAAGGACTGATATACTTCACTTCCTCCATTCCCTGGGTGAATAAGGAATATATTCGGATTGTTATTAACTGCATTCAGAATGGATACAGTTCTGTATTCTTTGCCATATTTTCCAATAAGAGCAGCTAGTTTGCTGATTGTTCTTTCTTTGAAAACATCTACAATCTTCACTTTAACATCTAATACCTGCTGTATTTTGCTAATCAGCTTTATAGCCATGATACTGTTTCCTCCCAATCTGAAGAAATCATCATGAATACTGATAGATTCAGGACCAAGGTTTAATATTTCACCGTAGATTACCGCCATCTGTCTTTGAAGTTCATTTTCCGGAGCGGCATATTCTGATATTCCTGTAAATTCAGGTTCTGGAAGTTGTTTTCTATCCAGTTTGCCATTAATAGTTAATGGTAAGGCCGTTAAATGAACAAAAACATTCGGCACCATATATTCCGGAAGTGATTTCAGCAAGAATTCTGACAATTGGCGTGGATCAATTACCGAATCGGAAATATAGTATCCGACAAGGTATTTCATATTTCCTTTGTCTTCTTTCACTACAACTGCAACCTGACGAATACCGTCATATTGAAGCAGAGTATTTTCAATTTCACCCAGCTCAATTCTATGACCGCGAATCTTTACCTGGAAGTCATTTCTTCCTATATATTCCAAGTCTCCATTGGCTAATCTGCGAACCAAGTCTCCCGTTCTGTATAAACGGTTGTTTTCTCCTCTTTCCTTTTGGTCTTCCGTCTGGAATGGGTTTAGCATAAAGCGTTCTTCGGTAAGCTCGGGTCTGTTCAGATAGCCTCTGGCAATACCCGCTCCTCCAACATACAGCTCTCCTACCGCTCCTGTTGGGACAAGACGACATTGATTATCAAGAATATATAAACTTGTATTCGCAATAGCTCTACCAATATTCAACGGGTTTTTATCTTCCTTATAATGATGAAGCGTAGCACATACTGTTCCTTCTGTTGGCCCATATTCATTGATGAGGGTAATGTTCTCAATATTTTTATCCAGAGCCGGGAAGCTCTCTCCTCCTGCATGAATCAATTGTAAACTTGTTCCGTTATCTACAACATCCCTCAACAAGACTGGTGGAATAAAGGAAACCTCTATAGTATTAGATTTGATATACTCATTAAGTTCATTTACTGAGGTTCTAAGCTCATTACTATATAACCAAAGGGTATTTCCGTTGCATAAAGACGGGAATGTTTCATATACAAAGGCATCAAATACATAATTGGAGTACACTCCTACATTTTGATATTTTTCAAGCTGATGGATATCTGTCATAGCATCAATCAGGTTGATGACTCCTTTATGTTCAATCATTACTCCTTTTGGAAGTCCTGTAGTTCCGCTGGTGTAGATTACATAGGCTAAATGGTCTGCAGATACTTGGGTAACAGGATTGTGAGTCTCTGCTGTTGCCAATTCCTCAATTAATTCTCTATCATTCAATGAAACAAGGTTCAATTCTAAAGAAATCTCGTTGAATTTGCCTCTTACTTCTTCCTGAATAATGATAACCTCAGCTCCTGTATCTTTTATAATATGGTTGATTCTTTCTGCGGGATATGAAGGATCCATCGGTACATAAGCTGCACCGGCCTTTAATACGGCAAGGGTTGCCACTAGCATATCTTCGGATCTTTCAAGGCATAATGGTACCAAATCATCAGGCTGCAGCTGGTATTCTTTGATCAGGTAATTTGACAACTGATTGGCCTTTTCATTCAATTCTCTATAGGATAGTTTCACATTCTGATATACCAAAGCTGTAATATCAGGCGTTAGGGAAACCTGAGACTCAAACTGTTGATGAATTGTTGTTTGATCCTGATATTCTTTTCGGTTATCATTTAAGAGCTCTGTGATCTCTCTGCGTTCTGTTTCTGGCAGAAGAGAGATTTCTCCTATTTTCAAGTCGTTAGCATCGGATTTTCCAATCTGTACAATCTGAGTTAACAGATATTGATAGGTTTCTGCCATACGGTTTATGGTCTCTTTTTTAAATAGAGACGTTGCATAGTTGAAGGTCATGTGAACTCCCTCAGGACTTTCATTAATCATGGTTGTAAAATCGAATTTCGCGGCCTGATAGTCTACATCACCATCAAAAGGCTGGAAGACCATCTCTTTTTCCTGAGTTGCAGTATCTCCACCATGACTTGTCTGAAGACCAAACATCACCTGAAATACAGGATGTCTTGAAGTATCCTGTTCTACACCTAGCTCCTCCACCAGTTTCTCAAATGGAAGATCCTGATGTCTCTGGGCATCTGTCACTGACTTTGACACCTGCAGAATAAAATCCCTGATATTTTGTTTAGGATCAATTTTCTCTCTTAGTGCCAATGTATTCACAAAGAATCCGATAAGGTTTTCAAGGCCTGCATAATGACGGTTGGCAATAGGACTTCCTACTATAATATCTTCCTGGCCTGAGTAGACAGAAAGAGTGAGATAATAACCACTCAGCATTACATTGTACAAGCTTACTCCAAGACTTTTAGAAGTTTCTTTAAGTCCTAATGCTGTTTTTTCTGGGATATTAAACCTGATAGTATCTCCTTCATAAGAAATTTCAGCAGGTCTATGGAAATCTACAGGAAGATCTAAACTCTGATAATCATCAAGTTTTGTTTTCCAATAGTTAATTTGATTATCAAGGCGTTCTCCTGTAAGATAGTTTCGCTGCCATAATGCAAAATCCTTGTATTGGATCTTTAATTCTGGAAGTTCTGGCCGTTGTCCTCTGGCAATAGCATGATAAGCTTCTGCCACTTCTTTCAGGAATATATCTGTAGACCATCCATCAAAAGCAATGTGATGAATAACTACTGACAGATAATTGATTTTCTCTAAAGTGAAAATATTGATCGCAACAGGAATCTCTTCTTCCAGATGGAATACTTTATGAGCACTTTTGTTTACCTGCTCCTCCAACTCTTCCCTGCTTCTGACTTCTATAGTTCTGATTTCCGGAAGAAGATCGGTAACCACCTGATAACCCACTCCGTTTTCTGTAGTCAGAATGAATGTACGAAGTACTTCGTGGCGTTGTATTACTGTTTCTAAAGCTGTGCATAAAGCCGGAATATCAGTTTTCATACTTAGAGTAACCGTCATTGGAATATTATAAGCACTGCTTCCGCCTTCATAGGATTCTATAAACCAAAGTCTTTCCTGAGCAAAGGACAGTCTTTGATCTTCCGGGTTATCTACTTTTAAAGGAGACAGGGTTATCTGATCCTCTAAGACATTTTCTGACAAAGCTCCAGATAAAGAAGCCACTGTTTTATGATTGAATATCATAGCAACGTTAGTCTGCATATCTAATGTCAGTCTGATTTTACTGATAAGCTTTATGGCCATGATACTGTTTCCGCCCAATCTGAAGAAATCATCATTGATGCTGATATAATCTGGGTTAGTTCCCAATATTTCTCCATAAATGGTACAAAGCTTTTCCTGAAGGTCATTCATTGGGGCCGTGTACTCATTACCTCCTGTAAATTCAGGTTCAGGTAACTGTTTTCTATCAAGCTTACCATTGATGGTTAATGGTAATGATTTTAAGTGAATAAAGGCAGAAGGAATCATATATTCCGGTAATGTTTCCGATAAAAATGCGGTAAGCTTTTCTATCTCTAATGCTGTATCTGAAACATAATATCCGGCAAGATATTTCATTCCATTTGTGTTATCCTTAGCCAATACCACAGATTGTTTTATTTGCGGATATTGAGAAAGTCTGTTTTCTATTTCTCCCAGTTCTATTCTATATCCCCGAATCTTTACCTGAAAATCGTTACGACCCATATACTCTATGTTTCCATCCGCTAAATAGCGAACTAAATCTCCGGTTTTGTATAAACGTGCATTTTCTCTGTTTTTTTTCTGCTTTTCTGTCTGATAAGGATTATCAACAAATCGCTCTTTTGTAAGGTCTTCTCTGTTCAGATAACCTCTGGCGATTCCTGCACCGCCAAGATATAGTTCTCCAATTGCTCCTACAGGAAGTAAACGACTATTTTCATCCAAAATATAGGCTGTGGAATTCCCTACAGGACGGCCGATAAGTTGTACATCACCATGCTCTACTTTTTTATAAGTTGCATAGATCGTTGCTTCAGTTGGGCCATACAGGTTATAAAGTTGAGTATATTCTGACCAGTATTTACCGGTTTCATATTCACAAGCTTCTCCTGCATACAATAATCCTTTAAGGTTTGGGTATTCTATGCGCGGCAATACAGAAAGCATTACTGGTGGTAAATAAGCATAATCTATTTCATGGGTCAGCAGGTATCTGCTTATTGAATCTGCATCCTTCTTTGTTTCTTCATCCAATACATGAAGTTCATTTCCGAACAGCAGAGTATTGAAAAACTCAGACACTGAAACATCAAAAACATATGAGGTATAAGCTGTTATCTTTTGTTCTCCAATGAAACCGTAGGCTTCTCTTACCTGATCTACAACATTGACTACATTTCTATGTTCAATCATTACTCCTTTCGGAAGCCCCGTGGTTCCACTGGTGTAGATCACATAGGCCAAATTTTCCGGAGTTACTGAGGTAACAGGACTTTTTGATGACATTCCAGCAACAGCTACCTGTAAATCAATATCATCTAAGGAAACAATCTCAGTATTATCCAGTATTTGCGCTTTATCTTTTATACTTTCCTGGCTTATGATGATTTTAGCATTCGTGTCTTTAAGAATATGCTCTATTCTATCTGTGGGATATGAGGGATCCATTGGAACATATGCCGCTCCGGATTTTAATACTGCCAGAATAGCGATCATCATATTTTCTGAACGTTCCAAACATAGTGGAACAAGATCATCCGGCTGAAGATTGTAGGTTTGGATCAGGTAGTTGGCTAAGCGGTTTGATCTGTGGTTCAGTTCTTCATAAGATAATCGAATATCTTTGTAAACCAGTGCAATATGATTGGCTGTTTTTGTGGCCTGCTCTTCAAATCGTTGATGAATTGTTGTATAAAATGAAGGATCCAAATCTATTGTATCATTCCAGGAATGTAATAATTCTGATTGGCTATCAGAAATATATAAAATTTCATTTGAATTCATATCAGAAACTTTTATGATCTGATCCAACATCAAATTCATTCCTTTTACCAAATCTTCTATTGTTTCGGATTCAAAAAGAACACTCTCATAGTTCATTTTAAGGGTTACACGATCTCCTTGCTCCGATGCCATTATACTTAACGGATAATCCAGTTTTTCAACGGAATCTTTGAATGCAAAACCTAATTCATTGCTTCCTTCTCCTTTTGGAACAGGATAGTTTTCATATACAAATAAGCTACTGAATATTCTTCGTCCATCCCGTTGAAGGGTTGCCAAATTGATATCACTGTGGGTATTCAGATCACTGATTCTGTTCTGAATTTCCATGATATGATCTATGATACGCCCATCTGCATGATTAACAATTAACGGCAGGGTATTGATATACAATCCGGCTGATGTTTCTATACCATCAACAGGTAAGCTTCTTCCTGAAACAGTGGTTCCTACTACTGTTGTCTGCAATCCGCTGTACAGCTTTAACTGGCTGTGCCATAAGTACTGCAATACTGCATTCACTGTTAATCCATGAGCTTTTGTGAAGTCTTTCAGATTGTGGTATCTGTCTCCGCTGATCAGCATAGTTACTTTCTGATGATCTTTGATATGACGATAAGTTCCTAAGTCTATGTGTCTTTGTTTTTCTTTTACAAGACTTTTCAGGTCTTCCTGATCGTCAAGTAACATCATATACCTATCCCAGAAGCTGCGCCCTGCTTTTTTGTGGGCCTGTAAATATTTCTGGCTGTCTGCATACGCATGATCTATTGACAGTACATATTCTTCATTATTAAGCTGGCTCAGATAAACCTCATGAACAGTATTCATCATTACAGGCATACTCCAGCCATCCAGTATCGCATGGTGATTACTGAACAGACAGCTATAATATTCCTCATTTCTTTTGAAAAGATAGACTCTGAACAGATTTCCTTTAGTAAGATCATATCCTTCTAAACGATCATTATGAGTAATTTCTTTAATCAGTTCTTCCTGTGCTTCTTCAGACAGGGTGCTGATATCCTGATATCTCCAGTCTAGTTTTCCTTTTTTGTCTATGACCTGTACAATTTCTCCATTCCAATCGAATCTGAGTCTCAGGGATGGGTACTGTGCCTGGGTTAGATTCCAGGAATTTTTTAGTTTTTCTGTATTTATTTTAGCACGATACTCCCACATCAGTTGTACTCTGTAGGCATCATCTGTCTCTCCCTGGTTCAGGGCATGATATACGAATCCTTCCTGTAAACTGTTCGCAAGGTACACTCCTTCTATCTCACCTTTCTCCTGAATGGCTGAAAGCTGAAGTTTTTCCACTACATGATCTACATCTGATGCAGTAAGATAACTTCTGTTTTCTTCTGAAAGGTTCTTAATAATAGATTTCAGGTTCTGTTTGAAGCTTTCGAATAAGAGTGTAGTATTTTCTGCTGAAAGGTATCCTGAGATTCCGAAGCGAAGCTGTCCGTCAACCACTGCACCGTTGATGCTTACAAAATGGCTGTCACGGTTGGAAATACCAACTCCCGCTCCGGTATCTTCTGCCGCGATAAACCATGTTTTCTCACCGGATACATCCTCTTTGTCAAGCTGTCCCAGGTAGTTGAAGCTAATCTTCGGTAATTCACGGTTTATATATCCCACCAGACTGCCATAGCCGATTCCATTATTCGGAATGCTTCTCAAAGATTCTTTGGTCAGGATAACTGTATCTTTTGATGATTTTCCTGTTTCCAGCTGTACCGGATACATGGTGGTAAACCAACCCATCGTCTCAGTGATGTCTAGCTGGCTGAATACTTCTTCACGGCCGTGGCCTTCCAATAGAATGGCATGATGCTCATCTCCGGTAACATCAGTAAGAGCCTGTGATAAGGCAGACAATAGCAAATCATTGATCTGGGTGTGATATACATGATGTACTCCACGAATCAGCGTTCCGGTGGATTCTTTATCCAATTGAAGATGACCATGATGATATTCATCCGTAATCAGTTTAGATAATGTTGAATTGCTTTCCTCAACAGTATCAGCGATATGATTCCAATACGTAGTTTCCTGATCTCTGGATTCCGGATTCTCTTTTTTATAGTTTCTGATGGCTTCTACCCATTGACGGTAGCTGCTTCCTTTCTGAACCTGATAGTTTGCTCCTTTTTCAAGGGTCTGATAGATATTCTTCAGGTCTTCGGTAAGAATTCTCCAGCTTACAGCATCAATAATAAGGTGATGGAAAGCAAAGAATATCCTTGCACTTCCATCCTGATAACCGTTGATATATCCTATCTGATATAACGGTCCGTTTTCAATATCGAAATGCGACTGCCAATCTGTGAATATAATAGCAAGCTCTTCCGGTTTCAGACCAGAAGCATTGAAATAATTGATTTCAGGCGCATTCTTTCTTGATTTATATTCCTGAGTCTGTCCGGTATATCCTAATCTGAATGCATCATGCTTCATCAGCAACTGTTCTATAGCCTGTTCAAAGAGAGCTTTATCAAGTTCCGGAACATTGATTAAAAATGCTTGATTCCAGTGGTTAAATTCCGCAAGATAACCGGATTCTTTTTGTTCAAAGAACCATTCCTGTACCGGCAGAAGCGGAACTTCTCCCGCCAAGATTCCCTGTTCGGTAAGAATATTGGCTTCACTGCCTTGTTTCTTATCTTCTATAAGTTGGGATAACGAGGCTACTGTTCTGGCAGTAAAGACTTCTTTCACGCTTAGTCTTACATCTAACTGCTGGCGAATCTTCCCCACCAACTGAATACTGATAATACTGTCTCCTCCTAATCTGAAGAAGTCATCATGAATGCTGATAATCTCTGAATCAAGTCCAAGCACCTCTCCATAAATCTGGCAAAGTGCGGCCTGAAGCTCTGTTTCAGCGGCTATATACTCTTTTCCTCCAGTAAATTCAGGCTCAGGTAATGCTCTTCTGTCTAATTTTCCATTAATGGTAACCGGAAGTTCAGCCAAATGAACAAAAGCACCTGGGACCATATATTCCGGCAGAAATTCTGATACATATTCAGAAAGCAGGCTGGTTTCAATCGCTGAATCGGAAACGTAGTAAGCTGCCAGGTATTTTAAGCCTGATTTATTTTCTCTTGCTAAAACTGCTGCCTGACGTATATCTGCAAATTGGAGTAAGGTATTTTCAATCTCACCCAATTCAATTCTATGGCCACGGATCTTCACCTGAAAGTCATTTCTTCCTCTGTATTCCAATTCGCCGTCAGGAAGCCAGCGAACTAAGTCACCAGTTCTGTATAAGCGGCTGTTTTCATTTCTTTCTTTCTCTCCTTTTGTCTGGAATGGATTTGCCATGAAACGTTCTTCCGTAAGTTCAGGTCTGTTCAGATATCCTCTGGCAATGCCTGCTCCACCGATAAACAACTCTCCTACAGCTCCTACAGGAACAGGGCGATATTGAGCATCAAGAACATATAAAGTTGTATTAGCAATAGCCCCACCAATATTCAACGGGTTTTTATCTTCTTTGTAATCATGAAGAGTGACACATACAGTTCCTTCTGTTGGCCCATATTCATTAACAAGGGTAATATTTTCAATATTTTTATCTAATGCCGGGAAGCTTTCTCCTCCTGCAAATATCAGTTTTAAACTTGTTCCGTTCTCCACAATTTCTCTCAATAAGACAGGTGGAATAAATGAAACTTCGATGGCATTGGTTTTAATATAATCATTAAGCTCACTCACTGAAGTTCTAAGCTCGTTATTGTATAACCATAGGGTATTTCCATTGCACAATACAGGGAATGCTTCATACACAAAGGCATCAAATACATAATTGGAGTAGCATCCTACTTGCTGATATTCTTCAAGCCGGTGTGCTTTAATCATTGATCTGATGAGGTTTATTACTCCTTTGTGTTCAATCATTACTCCTTTAGGAAGTCCTGTAGTTCCACTGGTATAGATTACATAAGCAAGCTTCCCTGAATGAACTTCAGTAACAGGATTGCCAGTCACTTCTGTTTCAAGTGCTGCTTTAAGGGTAATATCATCCAGTGAAATGACTTCTATATTATGCAGTTTCTCTGTTGTACTTTCCTGTGCAATGACCAATTTTGCCTGGGTATCTTCCAGAATATGCCCTATTCTATCTGCAGGATAGGACGGATCCATTGGAACATAAGCAGCTCCCGATTTTAATATCGCAAGGATTGCAATCAGCATATTTTCTGATCTCTCAAGGCATAACGGTACCAGATCATCTGGCTGAATTTGATACTGATGGATCAGATGATTTGCTAAGCGGTTCGATCTCTCATTAAGTTCACGATATGAAAGTCTGACATCATTGTATACCAAAGCTATGGTATCAGGATTTTTTTCAGCCTGATATTCAAATACCTTGTGAATGGTCATTTCTGATGGATAATCTTCCTGCGTGGCATTCCAATCTGCTATGATCTGCTGAGTTTCCTCTTCTGATATCAGTGAAAGATTACGGATTGGTGTATGATCCGGATTGGTTTCTATGATCTGATCCAAAAGAAGCTGATAAGAACCTGCCATTCGGGTAATAGTTTCTTCTTTAAACAACGCTTTTGCATAATTGAACATGATTCGGAGGGTTTCTCCATCGTCATCAATCATCGTGGTGAGATCAAATTTCGCTGCTTTATAATCTACTTCTCCTGCAAAAGGATGGAATAATGCTTCATCTTTATTGGCTTTAACGTCTCCATCCGCACTTTGAAGTCCAAACATCACCTGGAAAACAGGGTGTCTTGAAGTATCCTGCTCCACTCCAAGCTCATCTACCAGCTTTTCAAATGGAAGATCCTGATGAGACTGGGCCTCATTTACTGATTTTGATACCTGACGAATGAAATCACTGATATTCTGTGCAGGATCTACTTTTTCTCTTAAAGCTAATGTATTGACAAAGAAACCGATAATATCCTCAAGACCTGCATGGTGGCGGTTAGCAATCGGGCTTCCCACCACAATATCGTCCTGCCCGGAATAAACAGACAGCATCAGATAATAGCCTCCCAGCATTACGCTATACAGACTTACTCCTAACTTTTGGGAAAGGGCTCTAAGCTTTTGCCCCTGTTCTGCACTTAGATTGAAATATAAGTTTTCTCCTTCGTAGGATATTTGATTGGGCCTTTTGAAATCTGAAGGTAATTCCAGATTCTGGAAGTCATCCAGTTTATTTTTCCAATAACTGATCTGATTTTCAAGCCGTTCTCCTGAAAGATACTCTCGCTGCCATAATGCAAAGTCTTTATATTGAACTTTTACAGGGGAAAGTTCCGGTTCTTTTCCTTCAACAAGGGCAAAATAAACGGAAGCTACTTCTTTTAAGAAAACATCTATAGACCATCCGTCAAAGGCAATATGGTGAACAACAATAGACAGATAAATATGTCCTGCAAGTTTGAAAATATTGATTTCTACAGGAATCTCCTTATCCAGGCTGAAAACTTTATTCACACATTTATTGATTGCCTTTTCCAATTGTTTCTCATTGCTTATTTTCGATGTTTTAATCTTGGGAATAAGGTCTGTAACCAATTGATATCCTACTCCATTTTCAGTGGTATGGATCATTGAACGAAGTATATCGTGTCGCATTATCACCCTTCTCAAAGATTCCTCAAAAAGGTTTAGCTGAATACGATCATCTATTCTTGTAATGATTGGAATGTTATAAGCACTGCTTCCGCCTTCATAGGATTCTATAAACCATATTCTTTCCTGAGCGAAAGATAATCGTTGTTCTTCAGGGGAATTAACTTTGGCTGGAACTATGTTTATTTGATTTTCGTTATGATTTTCATGAGATAAAGCATTGGAAAGGGAGACCACTGTTTTATGATTAAATACCATTCCTACATTGACCTGTATATCCAGATTCTGTCTGATTTTACTGATTAGTTTAACGGCCATAATACTGTTTCCTCCTAATCTGAAGAAATCATCATGAATACTGATGGTTTTAGCATTGATTCCCAATACTTCACTATAAATTACTACAAGCTGCTTTTCAAGCTCTGTTTCAGGTGCTGTATAGTTTTTGTT